>JAUIAI010000086.1 GCA_030425615.1 Gammaproteobacteria bacterium | reverse complement strand
CGGCACTGTCTCCGCACTATGTCTGCGAGCTGCGCAAGCAGGGCCCAATGGACATGCTGACCGTGCGTGTGGAGGCCAAGGAAGGAGCCGACGAGGCGGCGTTCAGGCAGGCCGGCGCGGACCTCGGGCGTCACATCAAGACCTACATAGGGGTGAGTTGCACCGTGCAGGTCGAGCCAACCGGCGCAGTCGAGCGTTCGATGGGCAAGGCCAGACGGGTCGTCGACCTGCGCAAGTAGCAGTGCACGCCGGTGTCGCCGGACGATGCGCAGAAACCCTTTCCATCCGATCGCAGCCCGTCCGTCCGTTAGGGCCGGACATCTCTGTCAGACAAGGAGAACCGCGTGTTCAAAGCAGTCATTCTCGACAAGGACGGCGACAAACTGTCGGCGTCGGTGAAGGAGATCGACGATGCGACCCTGGCGGCGAACACCGCCGATGCCGATGTCGTCATCGATGTCGAGTACTCAACGATCAATTACAAGGACGGGCTTGCGATCTCTCGCGGTGCGCCGGTGGTGCGGCGCTGGCCGATGGTGCCGGGAATCGACCTCGCGGGCACCGTTCGCGAGTCGGGATCGGAGGAGTTTCCGGTCGGATCGAAAGTCGTGCTCAACGGCTGGGGCGTGGGCGAAGGCCATTGGGGTGGTCTCGCGCAGCGGGCCCGCCTCAAGTCGGACTGGCTGATTCCCCTGCCCGCGGCGATCACGCCGCGGCAGGCGATGGCGATCGGCACCGCGGGCTACACCGCGATGCTCTGCGTCATGCAGCTCGAGCGCTTCGGTGTCCGGCCGCAGGACGGTGCCGTCCTGGTCACGGGTGCCGCGGGAGGCGTGGGCAGCGTGGCCACCGCCCTTTTGTCCGGCCGGGGATACGAAGTCGCCGCGTCCACCGGACGGCTGGAAGAGGCGGACTATCTGCGCGAACTCGGCGCCGTCGAAGTGCTCGACCGGGCCGCGCTCGCCGCCCAGGGCAAACCGTTGCAGCGCGAGCACTGGGCCGGGGTCGTGGATTCGGTCGGGTCCTACACGCTGGCCAACGCCTGTGCGCAGACGCGCTACCGTGGAACCGTGGTGGCCTGCGGACTGGCCCAGGGAATGGATTTCCCCGCCACCGTGGCGCCCTTCATTCTGCGCGGCGTCCGGCTGATCGGTGTCGACTCGGTCATGTGCCCGCGAGAGGATCGTCTGCAGGCCTGGGAGAACCTGGCGCGCGAACTGCCCGCGGAGAAGCTCGAGCGCATCACGCGCGAGATCGGCCTGGACGAAGTCGTCGGTGCGGCGCGCGACATCCTGAGCGGCAAGATTCGCGGCCGGCTGGTCGTCGACGTCAATGCCTGAGCCCGCATCCCGGGTTCACGCGTTGCTGCTCGCCGCGGGATTCGGGCGCCGTTTCGACCCGAGCGGCCGCAAGAGCAAGCTCATGGCGACGATCGACGGCGAACCCGTGGCCGTGCTGGCGGCCCGCGCCCTGGCAGGCGCCGGCCTGCCGGTACTCGCCGTAGTGCGTGAAGACGCTGAACTCGCCGAAGCCCTGCGCGCCGTGGGCGTCGAGATTTCCGTCTGCCCCGCCGCCGCGCTCGGCATGGGACACTCGCTGGCCCACGGGGTGACGCAACTGATCGCCGCGCATGCGCCCGATGCGATCGTCGTCGCACTCGCCGACATGCCTTCGATCCGGACCGGGACGATCCGCGATCTGGTGGCCGCGGTGGGGCCCGATGCCCCGATCGTGGTCCCCGAATTCGACGGCCGGCGGGGCCACCCGGTGGTCTTCTGGCGATCGTGCTTCGAGGCGCTCACGGAACTGAGCGGCGACCGGGGCGCAGCAGCGCTGTTGCGCGAGGGCACGGTGCACCGGGTGCCGGTCCGTGATCCCGCTATCCTGCTGGACATCGACCGGCCCGACGACCTGCGCGGCGCGTCAGAATCGCGCTGACCGGCCAGACCGGCCCCGCGCGGACTCGCGCGTCGAACGCAGAACGTCAGCCCTCCGATCGGACACCCCCACGCCGACCATGACCGAAACCATCCACTACGATCTGTCCATCGCCGACGCCGGCGCGCACCTGTTCGAGATCCGGCTCACGATCGAGGAGCCGGATCCGCAAGGACAGGTGCTGATGATGCCGGCATGGATTCCGGGCAGCTACCTGATTCGTGACTTCGCCCGTCACGTGGTCTCGATCGGCGCACGGGTCGGCCGTCAGGAGCTTCCTCTGCGACGTCTGGACAAGCAACGCTGGCAATGTCCGGCCGCGCAGGGTCGCATCGAAGTGCGTTACCGGGTCTACGCCTGGGATCTGTCGGTTCGCGGCGCGCACCTCGATCGCACCCACGCGTTCTTCAACGGCACGAGCGTCTTCCTCCAGGTGTGCGGGCAGGAAGAGAGAGCATGCTCCGTCACGCTGCGCCAGCCGAGAGCGCCGTGGGCCCGTGGCTGGCGAGTTGCCACGAGCCTGCCGCGAGACGGCGCACGCCCGTGGGGGTTCGGCCGCTACAGGGCGCCGGACTACGATGCGTTGATCGATCACCCGGTCGAGATCGGCCACTTCCGGGATGCGTCCTTCCGTATCGGATCGACCGAGCACGTGATCGTGGTCTCGAACTGCGACGACGTCGATCTCGAACGTCTCACGCGTGACCTGCGCCGGATCTGCTCGGCCCAGATAGCGCTGTTCGAACCGAACACACGCCGGGCACCCGTCGACCGCTATGTCTTCCTCACCTACGCCACGGCGGACGGATACGGTGGACTCGAGCATCGCGCGAGCACGGCGCTGATCTGCGCTCGCAAGGATCTGCCCCACGCCGGAATGCGAAGGGTGACCGATGGCTACAGGACGTTCCTCGGGCTCGCGAGCCACGAGTACTTCCACACCTGGAACGTCAAGCGCATCAAGCCCGCGGCATTCGTCCCGTACCGGCTCGATCGGGAGAACCATACGCGCCTGCTCTGGGTGTTCGAGGGCTTCACTTCGTACTACGACGATCTGATGCTGGTACGGTCAGGAGCGATTACGCTGGAGTCCTACCTCGAGTTGCTGGGACGTACCGTATCCGGGGTTCTCCGTGGACCGGGCCGAGCACTGCAACCCGTTGCGGAATCGAGCTTCGACGCCTGGACCCGGTTCTACCGCCAGGACGAAAACGCACCGAACGCCATCGTCAGCTATTACACGAAGGGTTCGCTGATCGCACTGGCCCTGGACCTCACCATCCGGGAGCGATCACAGCAGCGACGCTCGCTCGACGACGTCATGCGGCTGCTCTGGCAGCGCTTCGGCCGGCGGTTCGACACGGACCCCGAGGGCGTACCCGAGGAGTCCATGCCGGGCCTGATCCGCGAGGCCACGGGCGTGAGCGTCAGCAGGGAACTCGCCCGCTGGGTCGACGGGACGGAAGACCCTCCGCTCACGCGTCTGCTGGCCGGGGCCGGGTTCCGAATGATCCTCGAACCGGCCGAGGAGGGACCCGTCTGGATCGGCGCGCGAACCGCGGATGCCGACGGCGCTGTCAGGCTCTCACAGGTGTTGAACGGCAGCCCGGCCCATGCGGGCGGCCTGTCGGCCGACGATCGCCTCGTCGCGCTGGACGGCCTGCGCGTCCCGGACACCCGCACGCTGGGCGCCATGCTGGCCCGCAAACGCGCCGGCGACTCCGCCACCGTGCATGTCTTTCGTGCCGACCGCCTCCTTCAGGCCGAACTGGAACTGAGCGCGCCGCCACGCACCCGCGCCGTGATCGTCAAGGCTGAAGATCGCAATGCCTGACGAGCGGCGAACTCCGGATGAGCCGGCGCCGCGATCGACCCTGGCCGCAGGCCTCACCATGCGCCGGTGCCGGTTTCACCGAAGGGTTCTGACCGCGTTCGTCCTCGGCTCGATCCTCACTCCCGCTGCGGCGCAGCCCCCGGCAGATGTTTCCGCCGACCGGTTCGAAGCCGCGGAACGCAGGTGCCTGATCGAGCAACTGGCCACTGCGCCGGATTCGGTCACCGCCGGGGAGATCCGCCGGCTGTGTGCGCGACGGGCAGCGTCGCAACTCAGGGAAGTCGAACCGTCGGCCACGGTTCCGCCCGCCGACGCAGCCTTGCCCGCGGGCGACGGCCTTCTCGCGCCGACACCGATCGAGCAACGATTCGCCACTGAGATCGGTCTCGCGATCGACAGACTCGGCTTCCTCCCTCATCGCCCCAATTACTTCATGCCGGCAAGCTGGGCCAAGGGCGCTTCATCGGACGAACCCACGACGCAGCCGCTCGAGGTTCAGTTCCAGGTGAGCCTGAAGCTGCCGTTCACACTGCCGATGCAGGAAGACCGTCGAAGCGCACCCGTGCTGTATTTCGCCTACACGGGCACTGCCTGGTGGCAGGCGTACGACTCCGAACGCTCCGCGCCCTTTCGCGAGTACAACCACGCACCCGAACTCTTCGTCCAGTGGCCGGTGAACCGTCGTCTGGGGGCACTCACCGCCAGGGTGGTGGACTTCGGCTTCGAGCACCAGTCTAACGGTCGGAGCGCACCGCGATCGAGAAGCTGGAACCGCCTGTTCGTCCAGTTCGATGCCGACTACCGCCGGCGATACTGGGCGAGCCTTCGCGCCTGGTGGCGCATTCCCGAGGATCCGAAGCCCGAGCCGGGGGCCGCGACGGGCGACGACAATCCCGACATCACCCGCTTCCTGGGCCACGGTTCGCTGCGTTTGGGCTACAGCAGCAAGCAATGGAGCTGGAGCATGCTGTTGCGCCAGTCGTTTCACAGCAATGGCAAGGGAGCTGTCGAATTCAATGTCACGTACCCAACCGGATTCAATCCCAAGACACGCTGGTTCGTTCGATGGTTCGACGGCTACGGCGACAGCCTGATCGACTACAACCGACGCGTACAGCGATTCGGGCTGGGTCTGATGCTCAATGACTGGTACTGAGACGCACGCCGGGTCGGGCGAGCGGGGAGCATTCAGTTTCGCAAGGCCCTGAGGCGGCTCCACAGCCCCTTCTGCACGGGTGGCGAAGGGTTCGCGTCCTCGCCGGCACCGAGGTCGTCCTCGTCGAGTCCGAACTGGAAGGCGACCTCGGCCAGCGCCTGGCGCACATGCCTGGAAACGACCTGCGGCGCGCAATCGACGTACGCGGCGAGCAGACATTTTTCGGCGAGGATGTTGACCCGCCGGGCGAGTCCCCTGGAGTACTTCGCGACGAGCGAAACCGCGTCGTCGGAGAAGAGCGTGGTCTGAGCGCCGGCTCGACCCAGCCGGAAGTTCAGATAACGGCCGACGTCGTCGCCGTCGAGGGGCCGCAGCACGATGCGGTTGCTGATCCGCTCCCGAAGCGGCCTCAGTTCCGGCTGCCTGAGCACCGCATCCAACTCAGGCTGTCCGAGCAACATGATCTGCAGCAACTTGTGCACGCTGGTCTCGAGGTTCGAGATGAGCCGGATCTCCTGCAACGTCTGGATCGGCATCTCGTGCGCCTCGTCGACCATCAGAACGACCTGTCGCCCCCGGGCGTGAAGATCGATGAGCCGGCGCTGAACACGTTGCGAGAGCGCCCCGGCCGGCAGACCGGCCAGCGCGCCCAGACCCAGTTCGTCGGCCATCGTCACGAGCAACTCGTCACGCCCGATGACGGGATTGGACACATAGATGAATGCGAGCCGTTGCGTGGCCGCCGCCATGAGCTTGCGCGACAAGGTCGTCTTGCCCGTACCGACCTCTCCCGTGAGCGTGACGATCCCGTCGCCGTGAATCAGCGAATAGAGCAGTGCCTGCACGAGTTCACCCCGTTCGGCGCCGGCATAGAAGCAGGCCACGTCGGGCGTCAGCCGGAACGGGGACTCGCGCAGGCCGAAGTGAGCGAGATAGACGGGTCCGTGCATTTCGACGCTCAGCCCGGCAAGGATGCCGGCTCACGCAGGCTCGCCATGAACGCGGCTTCGAGATCCGACTGCTGATATCGCTCCCGCATGGCATCGACCGAACCGTCGAACACCAGCCTGCCCTCGTTGAGCACCAGCACCCGGTCACAGAGCAGATCGAGGTCGTGCAGTGCATGAGTGGTGAAGAACAACGTACGCCCTTCGACACGCAGGTCCCTGAGCACGTCCCGCATGGTGATCCGGGCAACCGGGTCGAGACCGCTCATGGGTTCATCGAGTACGGTGAGCGGCGCACGGGAGAGAACCACGGCTGCCAGCCCGAGCTTCTGGAGCATGCCCTTCGAGTAGGCCCGCACGGGTCGCCCGAGCGCTTCGGCAGGGAATCGCAGCCGCTCGAGGATCCTGTCCCTGTCCGAAGATGCGACCTCCTGACCCCGCAGCCGGGCGAACAGGACGAGAACCTCGTCGCCCGTCATCTCGGGGTTGGGTGAGAAACGTTCGGGCAGGAACGCCAGCGACCGGCGGGCCCGTGGGTCCCGCGAGTCGAATCCGAACAGGGATACTGCTCCCGTCTGGGCTCTGGAGAAATCCAGCACTACCCGCAACAGACTCGTCTTGCCGGCACCGTTCGGGCCGAGCAGCGCCACCGATTCTCCGGACTCGATCCGAAAGCCGACGTCATCCAGAACACGGTGCCGGCGATAGTCCTTGACGAGCCCGACACATTTGACCGCGGGAACCCCCGGCGCCGGCACGCTTCGTCGTTCTGGATCTGCCATTGGTCGTGAAACTGTCGTAACGGTGCAGGAGATGCCGCGAACACGGCGACCGATTCACGGATATTGGACGCAAGACATGCGTTCGGACTATCGCATCATCATCCGGTATGCGCTTGCCCGCAGACCGTTGCGTGCCCGCGTCCCGACGCCTGATTCATGCTAGCACCCTGAGAATTCGATGAGCAAACGATCCGCCCCAGGCCCGGCCAAGTTACTGGCCCTGGTGTTGCTTGCAGGCTGCGCAAGCGCGCCCGACCCTGCCGGGAACTATCACCTCCTCGACAAGGCCGATGCACGGATGGCGCCGCCTCCGCTCGCCTCCGGCGTGCCCGAACCGGTACGAACGCCGATGGTGCCGCCGCCGCCGCGCAACGGGCCCACGCTCGAGACGTACTCGGTGGTGGTCAACCAGGTGGAGATCAGCGACCTTCTCTTCGCGATGGCGCGCGACGCGAAGATCAATGTCGATGTGCACCCCGCGATCCAGGGCAAGGTGACGCTGAACGCCATCGAGCAGACGCTGCCACAGATCCTGAGCCGGCTGTCCCGGCAGGTCAGCCTGCGATACGAGTTCGACGGTGAGAACCTCGTCGTCATGCCGGATGCGCCGTTCGTGCGGCACTACCCGATCGACTACGTGAACATCTCCCGCGTGGCGAAAGCGAGTACGAGCATCGCCACCCAGATCTCCTCGACGGGAGGGAACGGCGGCGGCTCCGAAGGGAACAACAACTCGACCACCCAGATCGTCAACGAATCGAGCAATCAGTTCTGGAACACGCTGATCGCCAACGTGCGCACCCTGATCGGCGCCGACGAATCGACGGGCTCGTCCGAGAGCTCGGGCGATTCCGGGGGCGGCGCGCAGGCGACTTCCGACGGTGGAACGGGAGGTGAGCAGGCAACAGGCGGCGAAACCTCCCAGCCGTCCGACTCCTCCTCCGCCTCCGGCAGCGTCGCGGTGCCGGGATCACTGTCGAAGGCGGTGATCGCGAACCGTGAGACGGGCATCATCACGGTGCGTGCGAACCAGGAAGATCACGAGCGGGTCCGCGAGTACATCGATCAGGTGATGAACTCCGCGCGACGCCAGGTCCTCATCGAGGCGACGATCGCCGAGGTCCAGCTCTCCGAAGCGTACCAACAGGGCGTGAACTGGCAGAAGATCCGTCTCGATGGATCAGGCTGGTCGTTCGTTCAGCAACCGGGCGGCACCGATCCCTTGTCGACCGGCGCGGCGCCGGGCTCCGGTCCGGGCGGCATCAACTTTCCCAACAACCTGAGCGGGGGCAACCTGCCGGGTGGCGCGACGGCCAATGGCGCCGCCACACCAAGCCTGGGCGTGATGCGTTACCTGCGCAGCGGCAGCGACGGAGACCTCGGCGCGGCGCTTTCGTTGCTGCAG
>JAUIAI010000085.1 GCA_030425615.1 Gammaproteobacteria bacterium | reverse complement strand
TGCTTACTTCAGTTTCCGGAACGCTGGCGCCGGCTGTATTCATGCACAGTGTCCACCAACACCGCGACGTTCTCGGGCGGCGTGAACTGCGAGATTCCGTGGCCGAGATTGAAGACGTGCCCGACTCCGGGAGCGGCAGGTCCGAACCGCTCGAGGACCCGCAGCGCCTGCGCACGCACCTGGGCCTCGTCGGCCATGAGAACCATGGGGTCCAGGTTGCCCTGAAGCGCGACCCGGTCGCCGATTCGGGCGCGGGCCTGACCGAGATTCACGGTCCAATCCAGCCCGACGGCATCTGCGCCGCAGGCCGCGATTTCCTCCAGCCACAACCCGCCACCCTTGGTGAAGACGATCTGCGGGATCGACTCGCGGCCGTCCGCCCGCTCCGCCTCCCGCGGCAATGCCTCGAGGACCTTGCGCATGGAGGCCAGCGAGAAGCGCTGGAAATCGCCGTCGGCGAGCACCCCGCCCCACGTGTCGAACAGCATCACCGCCTGAGCGCCGGCGGCAATCTGGGCGCTCAGGTAGGCCGCGGTGGCACGAGCGATGCGGTCGAGCAGCTCGAGCATCAGGTCGGGGCGTCGGTAGAGCATCGTCTTCACGTGCAGGAAGTCGCGCGTCCCCTGCCCCTCGACCATGTAGCAGGCGATGGTGAACGGACTGCCTGCGAAGCCGATCAGCGGCACACGCCCGCCCAGGGCGCCGCGGATGGTGCGCACGGCGTCCATGACATAGCGCAGGGAGTCCTCAGGGTCCGGCACCGGCAAGGCCTTGACCGCCGCCTCGTCCCGGACCGTGCGCTCGAAGCGCGGCCCCTCGCCCTGAACGAACCCCAGCCCGAGACCCATGGCGTCAGGCACGGTCAGGATGTCCGAGAAAAGAATCGCCGCGTCCAGGGGATAACGCTCCAGCGGCTGGAGGGTCACCTCGCAGGCCAGCTCCGGCGTCTTTGCCAGGGCCAGGAAACTCCCCGCCCGCTCCCGCGTGGCTCTGTACTCCGGCAGATAGCGGCCCGCCTGGCGCATGAGCCAGACGGGTGTGTAATCGGTGGGTTCGCGGCGCAACGCGCGCAGGAACGTGTCGTTCTTCAGTTTGCTCATGATGCCCTCGTCAGCCGCCCCTATTATCGACCGGACCGCGCGGACATCCGATCTAGCCGGAGCACGTGGCTCGCCGATCTCCTCGAGGCGGTGCCGGACCCGGCGTCGGGCTGTGTGCGCAGGGTGTCCGGATGTCGACGAGGAGCGTCAGGACGACCCGCGTCGCGCGGCGCGCGCCAGCGCCGAGCCCGGGGGGAGCGGCCTCGGAGTGAAGCCGGCGGCGGACCGCTGTCGCCCCCCGGCCCGCCGACGAGGCGGCGTCGATGCGCGGCGGGGAATGCGAAGATTCAACGACCCCCTGAGCCATAGGTTGTTGACGATCAGAGCCCCGATGACCAGCGCCGCACCGAAGATCTCGATGGGTGCGAACCGGTATCCCTGGAAGTAACGGATCGCGAACGTCACGACCGGAATCAGGTTCAGGAACAACATCGCATTGAGCGGACCGATGCGCTTGGTCCCGGCGTTCCAGGTGAGCATCGAGATGAGGACGCCGATCACCGCCAGATAGAACAACTGCCACCGGACGGCATACCAGTCGTCGAAACCGGGTGTCTCGAAGACACCGAACGAGATCAGCGCCAGCACCACCACGAAATGGCCGAGCGTGCCCGGCAGCATGGTGAGCGCCGTGAGGCGCAGGATCGACCAGTCGTGAAAGCGTTCGCCCGCGACCGTATAGATCACCCAGCAGAACGCGCCCCCGAGAATCATCAGATCGCCCACCAGTTCCATCCCGCTGGGGGCCAGGGAGACGCTCCAGCGGGTGACCACCGTGAGCACGCCGAAGAACGCGACGGCAATACAGATCAGAGAAACCGTGGCCGGGCGCTTGCCACGAAGGACCCAGAGGACGATCGCCGTCATCGCCGGCTGGACGGCGATGATGATCGCCGCGATCTCGGGACGGGCGAACATCAGACCGCCGAACACGAGGCTCGGCGAGCCGCACATGCCGATCAGGCCGATCACCGTCGCCTGCCGGGCGCGTGCATCGAAGCGCAGCGCTTCCTTCCCCTCCCGCCAGACGAGCACTCCAACGAGCACCATCGCAGGCAGGCCATAGCGGAAGAGCGCGGTGTGAAAAGCGTCGACATGAGCGAAGATGCTCTTCGCGATCGGAAACTGCGCGCCCCAGACGCAGACCGTCATGAAGACCAGCAGGATGCCGGTGGTCATGCCCGGATCATGCGTCGGAGCCTTGCCTGGTGCGGCCTGCGCGCTCATCGCGGCTCCGGCGCCGCGCAGCGCTTACGGTCGGGACAAGGAAAAGGGGGATGCAACAGACGCGTCCGAGACGGTCCGGGTTTTGGCATGATGGACTCCGAGGCGCGGCGCCCGTGCCGATGGCCTTGAAGCACCGACGCGTTGCTGCACCGCAGCGCAGCATCTTACCCGGGGCGACAAGGCCCCGCCATCGCCCGACCCAACGGACGGCGGCGACGGACGGCCGAAAGACGCCCGCCCGGAACACGCGACGCCGAAATGGAATGACCGCCGAGCACCCGCGAGCACTGCCCATCGACCGGATCGACGACGGGTCCCTCGAGCAGCTGCTCGAGTCGGCCGCCGGCTCGTTGCGACTTCGCGCCCACCGTCTGCTGCACGCCGGGCCGCAGGAAACGGTTCAGCGGATGCTGATCGGCATGTGTCGGGACACGTACTTCCGTGCGCACCGCCACGTTCGACGTCGCGAGACCCTGATCATGATGCAGGGAGACGCGGACCTGCTGGTCTTCGACGCCGCTGCGCGCCTGCTGGCCCGCACCCACCTGAGCGCCGCAGGTCGCGGCGGAACCAGCGTGGTGGAGATTCCGCCGGGCACCTGGCACACGCTATGGGTGCGTTCCGCGCGCGCCCTCGTCTTCGAGGTCAAACCGGGCCCTCACGAACCGGACGAGACACAGGCGGCCGCCTGGGCGCCTGCGGAGGGCACCGACGGGGTGCCGGAAATGCTTCAGTTCCTGGCCGAGGCCTCACCTGGCGAGGCCGCGTCGTAGCCGTCGGTCAATGTCTTCAGGAACGCCACGATGTCGTCGACCTCGGCATCGTCCAGCGCGGGCCGCTTACCCGGCTTGCGGTGATACGGGCGCGTCTTGAGATCGACATTGCCGTGCATCGCCGCCGGCAGGTCGTCGAACTTGGCCCCCGGAGGAAACCAGAGATCCGGATCCGTGTCGCGTGTGGCATAGAACGCCACGGCCTCGCGAAGAGTCCGGAACCGGCCGTTGTGCATGTACGGGCCCGTCAGTTCCACGTTGCGCAGCGTGGGAACCTTGAACCAGCCGCAGAACTCGTCAGGATTTTCGACGTCTCCCCGCTCCCGCAGTGGTTCGCAAAGCCCGAGGTCGAAATAATCGGCCTTGGCCGTATGGGGAAGCGCGGAGTTGCGGGGCACGCCGAGTGCGTGATAGCGGAAGTCGGTGAAGAGCGCGTCGCGCGGATCATTGCTGTCGACGTCCAGCACGTGACACTCGTGACAGTTGCCCTTCTGCGCGATCGTGAACCACTTGTAACCGCGGTCTTCGGCCGGGGTGAACTCCGCCTCGCCCCTCAGCACCGCGTCGAACTTGGAGGTGAAGGGCTGGAACACGGGCGAGCGCTCGAACGCACCGATCGCCCGGGTCACCGCAGCCACGACGCGATCCGGGTCGTCGAAGACGTCGGCGCCGAACTGCCCGCGAAAAGCGTCCGCGTAGGGCGCGGCGGCCACCCGGTCCGCCAGGTCCCGGGGACCGGACAGATTCATCTCGTGCGGCGAGAAGAAGGGCTTCTCCGCCTGCTGCTCGAGCGTGTCCACCCGCCCGTCCCAGAACATGCCGCCGCGCGGCACCCGCTTGCGACGCTTTTGCTCGATGGTGAAGGCGGGCGCCGTGGCCAGGTACTTGAGCGTGGGCGCCTTACGGAAACCGATCTGCCCGGGACGACTCCCCAGGGCAACGCCGAGGCCCGACCCGTTGTCCCCCGAGAACGCGCGGGCAGGGTCATGACAGCCGCTGCAGGACAGTCCGGCCGGCTCGGACAGGCTCTCGTCGAAGAACAGTTGCCGGCCGAGTTCGGCCATGGGATCAGCCTGGGGCGGCACCGGCAGCGATTCCGAAGCACTGGCCGGCGGCTGCGACGCCGCCCGGGCCGGACCTGAAGGCAGCGATGTCACTGCCAGCACCAGGGCGAGGCCCGAGAGCGCGGCGCCCAGCCAACGCGCGCGAAACCTGCCGACGCGCCGCACCACCGGGGCCGCATCCGGTGCCGAATTCATAGCTCTTGTCTCCATGGCCCGAGTGTAAAGGTGATGGCCCGCCGGGCCCAAGAGCGAATCAGGGTCCCGGGATCCCGGGCGGATCGACGGCCCGCCGGGTCTTTTTCGGGAACTGCGGACGCCAGGCAGCGTCACTCTCGAAACGCCGGCAGCGCGCGGGCACGTCAGCCGCTTCCGCCCGCGCGTCAGCCGCTTCGCATCTGCCGCGCCCGCGCCAGCGCGATGGCCACGAAGGGGAGCACCAGCGCGATGAGCGACACCACGATGAGCAGCACGCCGAGCTCGGAGTAGTCAGCCGGCACGGTCACCTCGTTGGTCTGCGGATCCCGGACCTCGCGGGTGATCGTGAACGCCTGGTTCAGGTACTTGGTGCCCAGCTGGGAGGCCGACAAGGCCAGGTTGGTGAAGGAAGCCATCACGGCGAAGAAGGTCGCCTTCAGATTGGCGGGCGCCGAGTTCGCGATCCAGGCGAGCATCGGCACCATCGCAATCTGGCCCAGAGGCGATTCAAGCGCGGTGTCGATCACGGCGATGAAGCGGGCGTCCACGATGCCGCCGGTCATTCGCGCGGTCCATTCGTGCAGACCGTAGAACATGCCGAGAATGGGCAACGACAGCAGAAACCCTGCGATCGTCAGGGCGCCCACGATGAAATAGATCGAGCGCTCGGCCATGAACTTGCGGAAGATGAACAGCCCGGCCAGGGTGAGCGCGCTCGCGATGAGTTGCAGCACCGAGAGGAACTGCTGATCGAATCCGAGCTCGTCGATCTGCCACCACGTGGCCCCGGCACCCGGACCGGGCAGAGCGCGAAACACGAAGATCACGAAGGCAGTGCCCACCAGGGTGGCGCGCGCGGCGGGCGTGAGTTCGCGCACCAGACGCATCATCAGGAAAAGGATCACCGACATCGACGCGACGAAGATGATCTCCTGGCCCCACCGGGTCAGCACCGGGAGATCGGACAGCCCGATCGTGACCGAAATGACGGAGAACGCCAGTCCGCCACCCAGGATCCACCAGTTGATGTGGGTCGGCTCGCCCTGTACGTCGAGCATGTCCTCGACTTCACCGGGCGTGAAGCCCTGTTCGAGCAGCACCCGGCGGCGGCGACGCTTGACCCAGGCCGCCAGCATGACGCCGGCCACTGACACCGCCGGGATCACCAGCGCGAGCTGGTAGATGAAGAGATACGCTTCCAGGCGCACGACCTCAGACGCGTCCTGTACCCCGCGCAACACGAAAACGTTCACCAGTGCGACGGCCAGGCTGCCGGCGATGATCGCCACGCGCCCGAGCGTCTGCATCGTCGTGTGCATGTCCTTGCGCAGATCCTCCGGTACGGGCTGGCCCTGTGCGTCCACCTGCGGCACGGCTTCCACCGTGAGGGCATCGGCGACGACGTCCTGGGTGACGTACCCGATGGGCGCGAGCAGTGCCGACAGCACGAACCAGTGCTCGAGCGTCGCCCACTCACGCATCCCGTCCGGGTTGGCGAGCAGACCGATCATGATCGCAATGCTGAGCGCGATGAGTCCCGCACCGATGAACACCAGCCAGGATTTGTAGCGCCAGATCAGATCGACCAGGTGCCCGAGCGGCATCTTCAGCGCCCAGGGCAGGCCGGCCCAGAACCCCAGTGCCGCCAGGAACTCCGCCGACAGCCCGAGGTAGTCCTTGATGAAGAACGTACCGACGATGGCGGTCAGGCCCGAGATGCCGGCTGCCACATAGACCATCAGCGGCGGCAGGTAGGACACCCGGAACTCCCGGGACAGCGAGAGGATCGTGCTCTCGAACCAGTGTCGAATGCTCATGGCGAGATAGTAGAGTCGTTTGGCCGCGCCGGGATCCGGCGCTATGATGAAACGCTGTCCCCGATGTTGCACTGCCGGCGATGCGCGCTCCTGCGCACTGTCGCGCGGGCGGCATGGCGGCGTGCGGAGCGCGAAGCACCGCCCGACGCCACGATTCAACGGAGGTATCGCATGGGTGATCGAGTCGAACTACGTGCCGCAGACGGGCACCGTTTCATGGTCTATCGTGCCGCTCCGGAGGGCACGCCCAAGGGCCTGGTCGTGATCGCGCCCGAGATCTTCGGTGTGAACGACCACATCCGTGCCGTGGCCGACGAGTACGCCGCGGACGGGTTTCTGACGCTCGCCCCGCAGTTGTTCGATCGTCGTGAGCCGGATTTCGAAGCCGGCTACGATCAACCCTCCATCGAAGCGGGCCGCGCCCTCATGGGTGAGATCTCGTTCGACGAGGCGCTTCGCGACATGGAAGCCTGCCTGGCGTTCGGTGCCGACGTCGGCAAGTCGGCCGTCATCGGCTATTGCTGGGGCGGCACCATCGCCTGGCTGGCCGCGGCCCGCCTCTCACAACCCGCCTGCTGCGTGTCCTACTACGGTGGTGGCATCCCGAACTACCGTGACGAAGCACCGCAGGTTCCGTTGATGCTTCACTTCGGCGAGCAGGACACGCATCCCAGCCTGGCCGACGCCCGGCAGATCGCCGAAACCTATCCGGATGCCGAAGCCTACTTCTATCCTGCGGGACACGGCTTCAACTGCACGGAACGTGGCTCCTACCACGCCGAATCATCGAAGCTCGCCCGCGAGCGTACGCTGGATTTTCTCGCCAGGCACCTTTGATGCCGGCGCCGCGCGCGCTCAGTCGCCGGTCGTCAGATCCCTGGCCTGGTCGACCCAGCGGTCACGCTCTATCCGGCCGCTGAACTCGTCAAGTTGCGCATCGAAGAACGCGATGTCGTCCGCGTTCCAGGCTGCGATCTGTTCGAGCTGATAGACGCCCATCCGGTTCAGCATGCGCTCGATGACCGGTCCGATTCCGACGATGCGCTTCAGGTCGTCGACCCGGTCGGGAGCGAGCGAGTACTGGCGCGGCACAGACGGGATCATCGGTCGGGGCGTCGGGCCGACCGCCTCGGCGGTCCCGGCCTCGGCGGTCCTGGCGTTGGCTGTCCCGGCCTCGGTAGTCCCCTCTTCGGCCGTCCCGGCCTCCGTCTTGCCGTACGAACCCGGATGATCGTGCTCTTCCGGGCCCCTGACGCTCGGACCGGCTTCCGATTCGGGCCAGCCCGTCACCGGTTCCGGGGTGGTCGATGCCTGCAGGGCCTCCCATTGTCGGACCGTTCCGGAGTCAGGCCACGCCTCGGCACTGAGCTGATCGTCGATCTTGTCGGCTGGCTCTGCCGGTTCCGCTGGTCCGGCCGGTTCTTCCGGTTCTTCCGGTTCTTCCGGTTCTTCCGGTTCCGCCGGTTCCGCCGGTTCCGCCGGTCCGGATGGTTCGGACGGTCCCGATGGTTCGGATGGTTCGACCCGGCTCGTCGGCACGTTGGGGCCGGTTCGTCCACCCTCGCCCGGCGGCGCGGGACCCGTCGCCGCTTCGTCCAACGCCCTGAGCTCGTCGAGCAGTTCGCTCAGGGGCACTTGCGAGTGCAGAGGCGGCTCTTCGTCCGGCGACGATGAGGATTCCGTCTCTGTGTGATCCGCCTTCAAGGTGCCGGTCGTGCGGACCGGAGTCCGAGGGGACCGGGGATCCGCAGCGCCCTGCGGTGGGCGTGAAGGCGCGCGCACGCCCGACGGCGGGATCGGCTGATTCTCGCCTGCGGGCTTGCCAGCAACTGCCGTCGTTGCCTTACCATCGGTCAGTCGCGTCTGAAGAGTCGCGATTTCGGCTTCGCGCTCG
>JAUIAI010000084.1 GCA_030425615.1 Gammaproteobacteria bacterium | reverse complement strand
ATGAAGTCCATACCGGCCTGGGCATCACCGGCGTCGTCGGGGTCGTACGAGGGCGTCAGCCAGCCGCGGGCGAACACCGCATGGTCGGGTTGCGGGCCGACATGGACGCGCTCCCCATGCTGGAGGAGAACACCTTCGAGCACCGATCGCGGGTGCCGGGCATGATGCACGGCTGCGGCCACGACGGGCACACCACCATGCTGCTGGGAGCGGCACGGTATCTCGCATCGACCCGCGATTTCGCAGGGACCGTCCATCTGATCTTCCAGCCGGGCGAGGAAGGATTCGCGGGTGCCAAGGCGATGATCGACGACGGGCTGTTCGAGCGGTTTCCGTGCGACGCCGTCTTCGCGATGCACAACTGGCCGGGGCTGCCGGCCGGCACGCTCGCGGTCCGGCCGGGCCCGGTCATGGCTGCGGCCGACAAGATCACCGTCCGGATCCAAGGCCGCGGCGGACACGGCGCCCATCCCTATATGGCCGTCGATCCGGTCGTGGTCACAGGCCATGTGATCACGGCCGTTCAGACGATCGTGTCACGCAACGTCAGCCCGCTGGACTCGGCCGTCGTGAGCCTCTGCGCGATGCAGGCCGGCGATCTCGGCGCGATGAGCGTGATCCCCCCGACAGCGACCCTGGTCGGTACGGTCCGCAGCTTCCGCCGCGAGACACAGGACCAGGTCGAGAACCGGTTACGGGAACTCATCACCTCGATCGCCACCGGGTTCGGTGCCACCGCGGACGTCCACTACGACCGCCTGTACCCCGCCACGGTGAATACGCCGGCGGAGGCGGCGTTCGCCGCCAGCGTCGCCGAGGAACTGGTCGGTGGCGATCGCCTGGTGCGGGATCTCGAGCCATCGATGGGCGCCGAGGATTTCGCATTCATGCTCCGTGAACGCCCCGGGGCCTACTTCCGTATCGGGCAGGCGGGCGAGCCGGGTGGCTGCTTCCTGCACAACCCCCGCTACGACTTCAACGACGCGATCCTGCCCCTGGGGGCCGCGCTGTTCGTGCGGCTCGCCGAGCGCTGGCTGCCGCTTTCGCCCGGGCGCTGAAGACCTCTGCCCGCCACCGGCCCACGGCAACGCCCCTTCGGGCGGTCCGTGCTCCCGGACGCGACCCACCGCCTTCAGACTGCAGGTCCGACCTGCAGTCCGAAACGCGATGATCGGTCTCACGCTGACACGACACCTGCTCCGTCGCCGGGCCACCGCGGCCCGGCGACCGGGGTCCCCCGATACCCCTCGCGACGAACCGGGCGACGACCACGGCCCGCCCGCCACGCGCCCGCACCCGCCGGCATCGCCACCCGGTCTGAGCTCGCTCATCGCCGAACACGCGATCGTGGCCAGTCGTATCGAGCAACTGCGCGTGCGTCTGACCGCACGCTATGCCGGTCAGGCGATGCCGCATGACCTGCACGGCCGCACACCGATGACGCGGCTGGCGGAAATCGAGGCAGCCCTGTCGGCCGAGGGTGCCCGGCTCGACCGCTGGCTTCGCCACGGACTGCCCGAAGCCCGGCAGATCGATTCGCTCGCCCGGTTCCTCGCCGACGCCAGGCTCACGCTGGACAGGATGGAAGGGGGCATGGAGCGCCGGCGTCAGCGGGGTCGGCGAACCGGTCAGAACCGGCCCGGGCGCCCCTGATGCACCGCCACGGCGTCGAAGTCGCACGTTCTGCGTGCATTCGACGCACCGAAACCGGCCGCGCCACCGCAGGTGGGGGCCGGCTGGCCGCCATTGCGTTCGATTCTTTCGGCGTGCCCGGGCCGGACCGTTCAACTGGCACGCGTTGTGCAATGCACCACTCCCGGAGGGAGCGTATCGCCCCCGTATTTCAGGAGTGTTTCAAAGATGAACAAGAAATGGCTCGCGGCATCGGCCCTGGCGGTCGCGCTTCCGATGATTTCCAGCGAGGTCAACGCCCAGTCGGCCTGGAGCTTCTCCGGCAATGCCGGTCTCTACTCCGACTACCGCTTCAGGGGATTCACGCAGACCGCGTACAAGCCGGCGTTCCAGGGTGGTTTCGATCTGACCCATAGTTCGGGTTTCTACCTGGGCAACTGGAATTCCAACGTCGAGGCCGGGCTTTACAACGGCGCGTCGCTCGAAATGGACTTCTATGCGGGCTATGGCGCCTCTGTCGGCGGACTGGACTACGACGTCGGTGTGCTGCACTACGCATACCCGAGCAGCGCCAGCGGCAGTGAGATCGACAACACCGAAATCTACGGTGGCATCAGCGCCGCCGGCTTCGGCCTGAAGCTGTCGTACGGCGTGACCGATTTCTTCGGCGTGCCCGACTCGGACGGCAACTTCTACGTCCAGCTGACCTACGACCGCGACCTCGGCAACGGCTGGGGTGTGTCGGCCGCGGTCGGATACCAGGACGTGGCTGACGCGCTGGCAGACAACTATACGGACTACTCGCTCGGCGTGAGCCGCGAAATCTCGGGCTGGAGCGTCGGAGCGTCGATCATCGGCGTGAGCGACAAGGCACTGGCCAGCACGGCCTCCTCCGCCGAGGACGCCGGCAAGACCGGACTGGTGCTTTCGATCAGCAAGTCGTTCTGAGCAGCCGGCGGCGTGTGGCTTGCGGCCGCGCGCCGCCGGACTCAGAAGGCGCGGCGAATCAGGTTCAGACCCATCACGCAGAAGAACAGAAGGACTCCGCGGCGGAACCAGGCCGCGTTCATCCTCGAACGCAGTCGCTCTCCGACGGAAAAACCTGCCAGTACCGGCAGGATCATGAGCGTCGAGGTCAGGGCGATGTCGGCATCGAACAGTCCGGCCCGCCAGTAGCCGGCGGTCAGCGGGACGGTCCCCACCAGGATGATGAATCCGGCGAAGCGGATGAAATCGTCCTTGTCCGACCCGCGCCCGAGCAGGTAGATCACCATCGGCGGTGACCAGATGGACGTCAGCCCGCCGATCACACCGGCCACTCCACCTGCGGTCACCTGGGCAACCCGGTCGAAGCGCGGCGGAATGCGTGGCGGAGCACGCATCAGGCTGACGCCGGCAAACACCAGGATCATGACGCCGATCAGCACCGCGAGCCGGTCGGCGGCAATCGCGGCGGCCCAGCGCGTGGCGGGCCAGAGAGCGAGCGCCATGGCCACTCCGAAAGGCCAAAGTTCGCGAGCGGAGCGCAGGAAACCACCGGCCCGGTAGACCTGCCAGACATTCGTGACCACTGCCGGCACGAGCAGGAGCGCGATTGCCATGCGCGGGTCGAGGAACTGGGCGAGAAGGGACACCAGCGTCGTCGGCAGCCCCATGCCGATCGTTCCCTTGACGACCCCCGCCGCGACGAAGGCCGCGGCGATGATCAGCAGTTCCTCGGCGCCGAACGCGCTCACGGGCGCTCAGACCAGGCCGACACCGAGCCCCTGCAAGGCCTTCGTGATCGCGTCGCGCTGTTTCGGCGACGCCTCGGACATCGGCCGGCGTGGCAGACCCGCCGGGCATCCCTGCAGGCTCTGGGCGAACTTGGTGGCCGCCGGGAGATTGTCATGCGGCAACAGCGCGTTCCAGAGACGGAGCAGCCCCGTGTGCAGTTCGAGCGCACGCGCGTGGTCGCCCGCCTGCACGGCATCCCACAGCGCGACCGACGGACCCGGCGCAGCGGCGAGAATGGCGGCGATCGAACCGTGGGCGCCGAGCGCATACGACGGGTACATCAGGGCATCGACCGCGCTGAACACGAGCTTGCCCGGGATGAGATCGGCCATCAGGTCGGCGAACAGCTTGAGATCACCGGCAGACTGCTTCACACCGATGACGTCGGGCACCTCGCGCATGATGCGCAGCAGCAGCGCCGGGGACAGGTAGGTCCAGGGCACGACGTTGTAGATGATGATCTTGCGGCCGGTCTCGCCGGCGAGTGCCCGGAAGTGCTCGACCATCGCGTCGTCATCAGGGCGGAAAAGGTAATGCACCGGCGTCACCTGGAGGGCGGCCACGGGCAGACCGTCGAGCGACCTGCCACGGGCCACGGCCTGACGGGTGCTGTCGGTGATGATGCCGGCGATGACCGGTGTGTCACCGGCGGCATCCACGGCCGTGCCGATGAGGTCGCGATACTCGTCGCCCTCCAGCGTGTGGCCCTCGCCGGTCGAGCCACCGACCGCAATGCCCGATACCCCATGCCGGCAGAGCCATCTCACCTGCTCGGCTGCGGCGTCGAAATCGATGTCACCGCTCGCGGTGAAGGCCGTGGTGGCCGGCGGAATCACACCGTGCAATGTCACTTTCTTCTCCCTGGAAGATGTCAGCCGTTGATCACGCCGCCATCAACATTGATGAGCTGGCCCGTGATGTAACTCGATGCGTCCGACAGCAGGAACCCGACGACGGACGCGACCTCCTCGGGACGCCCGAAGCGCCCGAGCGGCACGCTCCTGCGCAGGTCTTCGCCACGCCGGGCGATGATCTCCGCGGGCATCGGCGTCTCGATGATGCCCGGCGCGAGCGCATTGACCAGGATGCCCCGCGGCGCGAGCCGGCGGGACAACGAACGGGTCAGTCCGACCAGGGCGCCCTTCGCCATCGCGTAGCCGACGTGATCGGGAGCACCGCGGTTGAACGCCAGCGAGCTGATGAACACCAGCCGGCCGCCGTCAGCGAGACGGGGGTCCGCCGCACTGGCCAGGTCGTACGCATTCACGGCATTCGCCTGCATCGTCTGCGCGAAGGTGTCCCGGCCCGCCGCGTCCAGTTCGTGGGCCACGAAGATACCCGCCAGGTGGACGAGGGCACGGATGGCACCTTCGGGCGGCAGCGCGTCCGCACAGACCTGCGGGGAATCCAGCGCGCTCACGCACTCGCCGGCGAGTGCGTCTCCGGCGAGCGCGGACGCCTCGGCGAGCGCCCCGGCCCGGTTGTCTATGAGCCAGAGCCTGTGGCCGGCCTGCGCCAGCACCGGAATCGTGGCAAGGCCGATGCCACCGCCCGCTCCCGTGATGATCGTCACGCCCTCCTGACCGGGTTCGGTCATGTCGCCGTCTCCTCGTATGTGACCTCGCGCATATTGTCACACGACGGGTGCCACGGCCGACCCGGCGGCATCGGCGCCGGAGTAGACTGCCCCGATGCTTACTGAGAACCTTTGCGATGCCCGCCTGGGACGTCTGCTCACGGCGCTGTTGCTTGCCGTGGCGCTCGGTCTGGGCGCCTGTGGCGGCGGCGCCGCGGTCGAAGCCGCTCCGGCCGCGCCGGGGAGCAGCGACTCGGCGCGCCTGCCGGCTGACGCGGACAGCGACGGCGACGGAGTCGTCGACCTGGCCGATGCGTTTCCCACCGACCCCAATGAACAGCAGGACCGGGATGGTGACGGTGTCGGCGACAACACGGATGCCTATCCGGACGACCCGACGCGGGCCATGCCTCCGATCGCCGCACTGCGTCGCGGCGGCCAGACCTTCGTGACCTGGCTCGAGGACGATTCCATCGGGGGCGAGCGCTACCACGTCTACAGACACGACAGGCCGATCACCACGGCGAACCTGGCTTCGGCAACCCGCCTCACGGAACGCTGGGGCGCGTTGCCCGAGGGGACGGCGAACCATCGGAACGCGGGCGACGAAGACCCGCAGCGTCTGGTGATCCGGGATCTGGCCTCGCCGCTGCCCGAGGGTACGGGTCTGTTCGTCTATACGACCCAGCCCGGCGACTCGGCGAATGCGTACTACGCGGTGACCCAGGTGACCGGCGGTGTCGAGCAGACCTCGATCGTGCCGCAGATCAACACGCTGGCCGCGCCGGTGGCCGAGAGTGTCGCGCCGCCCCTGGCCGTACTCGTTCAGTCGCGCAACGGCGGGCTCGGCCGGCTCTACACCCAGTTCATGGACTACGTGAACTGGAACCCGACACTCAACGGCTACGCCTACAACTACACGGTGGCCCTGCCCGAGGGGTTCGACGGGAGCCGTGCGTATCCGATCAAACTCGAACTGCATGCGTATGGAGAGCGTCACCGCCGCCTCGATGCCGCCGAGTACGGCTGGCCGGCGATCCATGTGCTGCCGGACGACCCGGGCGGAATCGGATCGAGCAACACCTGGTGGTACGGCTTCGCGCGCGATCACGACTTCCGGATCGCAGGAACGGTTCCGCAGTCCGGTCCGGTCGTCAACTACACCGAGCAGCGACTGCAGCGCATCGTCGACGAACTGGTCCGAGACCCGGCCATCGCGGTGGACACCACCCGCATCCACGCGTTCGGTCACTCGATGGGCGCGTCCGGCTCACTGTCACTGGGCATTCGGTACGGCAATCTGTTCTCCGGCGTCTTCGGGAGTGAACCGATGACCGACTACCGGACCAGTCCCACGTTCGTCGGCGAGTTCGAGCGGCTCTGGGGAACCCGTGCACGTAACCTGCCCGTCGTCAACGGCGGCGTCTATTCGGCGCCGATCCAACGCTACGGGATGGCGGGCGTTGCCCCGACCGGGGTCTGGGACTGGCTGGATCACGGATTGCAGCTCGAACGACGCCGCGCCGAGCGGTTCGCCTTCCTGATGTTCGGGCATGGCAAGGCCGACCTAACCATCGACTGGGCCACCCAGGGCAAACCCTTCATCGCCCGTCTGGATGCGGCCCGGGTCGGATTCAGCTCGATCGCGATCGGCGGTCAGGACCACTCCTGGATCGGGTTCCAGGGAATCGTGCACAGCCTGTTCAGCAACGGCTACGGCGACCTGGGCGATTTCGCCTACCAGAATACCTTCGGCTTCCCGGCGCTGCATCGGGCGAGCGGGTCGGGTCCGCTCGTGCCGCCCGATACCGGCACCGACCAGTACAACACGACCCTGGAATGGGTCACTCCCTGGAATGCCTTCGGTGCGGCCACCATCGACCGCGCCGATCGCTACGAACTGACCCTGCGCTCGACGAGCGGGGTCGAACAGACCGTGGATGTCACGCCCCGCAATACCCGCGCGTTCGCCCCGACGCCCGGACAGAGCTGGCGCTGGCGGGTGACGCAGGGCGAGAACGGCGCTCTCCTGCAACAGGGTACGATCGTCGCAGATGCACAGGGTCTGGTGACGGTGCCCGGCGTACGCGTACGCACCGGGGCCGGATCCAGACTGATCCTCGAACCCTGAGGCCGTTCCGGAGATGCCTGCCGACACCCATCTTTATCGAAATGCACGCCTGTTCCTGCCCGACGGCACGCTGCGATCCGGTCACGCGCTGCTCACGCAGGGAACCCGCATCGAGCGGATCGCGCCGGAATCCGAGTTCGACGGCTACGACGGTGCCCAGACGGACGCGACCGGCGCCACCATCCTGCCGGGCCTGATCGACTGCCATGTCCACCTGGTGCTGGGCGGCGAGGGGCACCCCGGCCGGGTGGTCGACGGCCTGGGCCCCGGGGAGATCGTCCTGCGGGCGCTCGAGCACGCGCAGCGCACGCTTCGCTCCGGAGTCACGGCCGTGCGTGATTGCGGCGGCCGGAACTACCTGGAGTTCGCGGTGCGCGACGCGTGCAACCGGCAACGACAGCCCGGCCCGACCATCCGCGCCGCGGGGCGCATGATCTGCATGACCGGCGGCCATGGCAACAGCCATGGTCGTGTGGCCGACGGGGTCGACGAGGTCGTCAAGGCCGTACGCGAACAGATCCACGCCGGCAGCGACTTCGTGAAGATCATGGCCACCGGCGGCGTCATGACGCCCGGCGTCGATCCGAAGGACGCGCACTACAGCTTCGCCGAGATCTCCGCGGGGATCGCGGAGGCCACCCGGTTCAGGCGCACGACCGCCAGCCACGCGCAGGGTACGGAAGGCATCCTGAACGCCGCGCGAGCCGGTGTGACCTCCATCGAGCACGGGATCTTCCTTGACGACACCTGCATCGAAGTCATGCTCGAGCGTGGCATCACGCTGGTTCCGACGCTGGCCGCGGTGGCCAATATCGTGCGCGCCGAACGCGACGACATCCCTACCTGGGCACGCGAAAAGGCCGAGGCGGTTTTCGAGGTGCACCGCGCCTCGGTCAGGGCATTCTCGGAAGCGGGCGGCCTGATCGCGATGGGGACCGACGCGGGCACGCCCTACAACCTGCACGGCAGCA
>JAUIAI010000083.1 GCA_030425615.1 Gammaproteobacteria bacterium | reverse complement strand
GGTGATGCCGTGTTCCCTGGCCAGGTAGTAGGCGGTGGCCAGCCCGTGCCCGCCGGCGCCCACGACGACGACGTCGTACTCGCGGCGCGGTTCGGGTGAGCGCCACTGGCGCTGCCAGCCCTCGTGGTACGAGACGGCGTTGCGCAGCAGGGACCAGATCGAGAATGTCTGCACGATGGATGCTCCGGCCGGACAACGCCGGCGTGGGAGCGATGATGGGGCGAGCAAGGGTTCCGTGCCATGCGAAAAGCGTCCGATAGTGTGCTGCATGCGACATCGCGCGCCCGGCCAGTGTTCCCAGCGCGATGGCCAGGGCGAGCGGCGGCCCGCCCGCGAGCAGCCCCGCGAATGCGCAGACTGTCCCGGCCATGCCGATCTGGGCCAGGGCGAGTCCGAACTGCCCCTGCAATTGCGGGGCGACCGAAGCGATCGCCTGGAACTGGAAGCCCATGCTGAGTCTGGCCAGGCTCAGGACCAGCAGCATGCGCCAGCGGGGCTGGCGCCAGAAGGGTGCGGTCTGCATGCTTGCCAGCTCACAGGATCCCGGACACGTGCATCCAGTAGTCCAAGGCGTGTGGAGCCGGACAATCGTCAGAGGGAACATCTCGCGGCGGGGGCTGTTGACGGAGCGCCCGAACCGAACGGCTTTCACGCCGCTTGCGCAACGTGCGACGGCTTTGGGGCCTGTGTTGGCGATCGCGCCGTGCGTAGGGCTGCCGTGGCCCGATGCCTTCAGAGGCGCAGGGACGTCGACTCCCCGGCGGCACGAAGTCCGGGCGGCAGTTTCGCCAGCAACCAGGCGAGTTCCGTCTGCCGGGACACGTCCAGCTTTTCGTAGACCGAGCGGATCTGGGTGCGCACAGTGCTCAGGGACACCCCGCGGCGCTCACCGATGGCCTCCGGCGTTTCACCCTGGGCGATCGCCGTTGCGACATCGCTCTCCGCCGGCGTCAGACCGAACAGGTGACCGATGACGAACGGGTCGACCGGAACGCCTCGCTGCAGGGAATGCAGCATCAGGATCGTCCGCGGCCCGTTGCCGAACACCTGCATGCTGGACTCCGGATGGATCCGCAGTCCGACGAGCACCCAATCGTCGGGCGTGTCCCGCCGGCCGATCCTCATCACGAACCTTCGCGATCGGGGGAGCGTGTCGGCGCTTCGGGCGTTCAGGCGCAGGAGCTCGAGTCCCAGCGCCTTGTCGTCGTGAGGCCGGGAGAGATGCAGGACGCGACTCTGGACGGTGACGGCTCCTCCCTGTTCGACCAACTGGCCGGCGGCGTCGTTCATGAAGCGAACGCGGCGTGCGTCGTCGATGGAGAGCACCGGCATGGGCACGCAGGCCAGAATGGCATCGCCCGCATTGATCCGATCGGCCCGCTCGTGAATCGAGGTGTAGGTCTCCATCGCCGAGACCAGATGCCTGCGAAGCCGGGACAGCGCGGCCATCTCGGTCGTGCTCAACGGTGGTGCGTGCTGCGCCCTCATCACACCCAGCAGCACGGCGTGACGCTCGTCGTCGAGCAGCTTCGTACCCGAGAGGTTGCGGGCGTCCAGCGGGAGCGCGAACTCCTGGAAGAACTCGTCGCCCGCGACGAACCGGTCATCGAACAGCTCCCTGTCGTGGAACCACTCGTCGCCCTGAAGTGCCATGGCCGGACCGAGTCGCGGGTTGCGGCCATGGTAGTAGGCGTAGTAGTCGAGTTCCCAGCCCTGATGCTCGCGGTTCAGGGACTGCCACGAGAACTCGAGCCGGCCGTCGCGTTTGTCGACCCCGATGATGTGAACCATGCGCAGCGCGAAGTTCTCCGCGATGACGTTGCAGGCATCGTTCCACTCCATGCGGCCCGAGGACGCCTGATAAACCGCCGACACACAGGCATCGAATGCGGTTTCCGTGATCTCGCCGAACGAACTTCGCTGGGTCATCCATCCCGTCCTGTCTGGTCATCGGGTCAGCCCGTGATACCCGAGAGAGGCATGACCGGATGACCCGTGGGCACGAGTCTATGGGTGCACGGCCGCGTCAGGGGCGCGCCGTAATCAATCCGAAGGATGAGATTCAACTTCTATAACAATCCGGCCGGGGGCGACGGCTCGTTTCCTACCTCGATATGAGCAGAGCGCTCGACCGGTGGCCGTTAGAGACGCGCCCGGTGCGCTACGGATCGGTGATCGGCAGTCTTGCGAGGATGCCGGCGAGATCCACCTGTCGGGAAACCGATACCTTGTCCAGGATCATGCGGATCTGACTGCGGATGGTGAAGATCGAGACGCCGCGATCGCGGCTGATCGCCTCCGGGGATTCGCCGGTGGCAAGCCTGACGGCGACGATGCTCTCCGCGGGGGACAGGCCGAAGACCTGGCCGACCAGGAACGGATCCGGCGCGGCCGTCGAGCGCAGCGGATGCACGATGAGCATCAGGCGGGGCGAGTGGCCGAACGCCTTCATGGTCTCTTCGGGGCGCAGCAGCAGTCCGAGCACGAGCGCGTCGCTCCCGGTGTCCGGCTCGCCGATGCGAAGCGCGAAACGTCTCGGACCATCACCCTGGCCGGTGGCGGCCGATCGCATCGAGTCGTTGATCTCTGCCGTCAGACGGTTGTCGTCCCGCGGATCGGCGAGCGAGAAGTGGCCGCTGTCGATGTCTCCCAGTCGGCAGGTCGACCGAAGCGCGCCTGCTCGCTCGTTGGACCATGCGATGCGCCGCGTTTCGTCGATCAGCAGGACCGCCCACGGAAGGGCTTCGAGCAGCGCGGTACCGCCGAGCGTCTGCTCGTGGCGCTCACCGAGCATCAGATGGATGTCCATCGCCTCGCACAGGTGTCTGCGCAGGCGGGTCAGACTGGCCATGGTCTCGTCGCTCAGCGGGCCCGCTTCGGCGGACGAGATCGCACCGAACAGAACCACCTGGCGCGCATCGTCCACCAGCTTGGTGCCGGAGAGGAAGCGATACCCGAAAGGAATGGCGAAGTCCTGGAAGAACCTGCTCCGGGCGACGAACGAGTCGTCGAACAGGTCGTGGTCGCGAATCCACGCGTCCCCCTGCAGTTGCAGGGCGGGGGCGATGCGCGGGTTCTCGCCGTGGTATTCGGTGATGTAGCTCAGCTCATTGGGCCCGGAGGCCCGTGAGCTGGTCCAGCTGAACATCAGCCGGCCGTCAGATTTGTCCACGCCGATGATCTGCACGGCGAACAGTCCATAGGCCCCGGCGATGGTTTCCGCCGTCCGTTTCCACGACAGCCTGCCGTGGGCGGCTTCGAACGCGCTGCGCACGCATTCGTCGAACGACTCGTCGTCGGGTGCACGCCCCTGTGGCATCTCTTTCGTCAGTCACGTCGGATGCAACGATTATCCAGGCCGCGTGGTGAAGACGCATCACCTCCGTTGAGGATGGCGCGGATCAGAGATCCGGGCAGTGCGTGGCCCCCGGCGGTGAACGCCGCTCACTCCACCGTCACGCTCTTGGCCAGGTTCCTCGGCTTGTCCACGTCCGTGCCCTTGACCAGCGCCACGTGATACGCGAGCAACTGCAGCGGCAGCACGTGCAGGACGGGCGACAGCGGCCCGGCGTGATCGACGAGATTGATCACGTGGACGTTGTCTTCCTCGTCGATGTGGGTGTCGCGGTCGGCGAACACGAACAACTCGCCGCCGCGGGCCCGCACTTCCTGCAGGTTGCTCTTGAGTTTCTCGATGAGCAGGTCGTTCGGCGCCACGGCGATGACGGGCATGAACTGGTCCACCAGCGCGAGCGGGCCGTGCTTGAGTTCGCCGGCGGCGTAGGCCTCGGCGTGGATATAGGAGATTTCCTTGAGCTTGAGCGCGCCTTCCATGGCGATGGGGTAGTGGACGCCGCGGCCCAGGAAGAGCGCGTGGTGGCGGGGTGCGAAATGCTGCGCCCACTCGCGTACGGCCGGCTCGCACTCGAGCACGTTCTGGATGGCCGCCGGCAGGTGGCGCATCTGGGTGATCATGTCCATCTCACCCTGGCCCGAGAGACGGCCGCGCTGCTTGGCGAGCACGAGTGCCAGCGTGAACAGGGAGACGAGCTGGGTGGTGAACGCCTTCGTGCTGGCCACACCGATCTCGGGGCCGGCGCGGGTCAGGAAGCGCAGCTTGCTCTGCCGGATGAGCGCGCTCTCGGGCACGTTGCAGATCGTGAGCGTGTTCTCGATGCCCATGCGTTTGGCGTGCTGCAGCGCGGCCAGGGTGTCGGCCGTCTCGCCGGACTGGCTCACCGTGATCAGCAGCGTGTCCTCGAGCGGCACCGAGACCCGATACCGGTATTCGCTGGCGATCTCGACGTTGCAGGGGATGCCGGCGATGGCCTCGAGCCAGTACTTGGCCACCATGCCCGCATGGAAGCTGGTGCCGCAGGCGATGATCAGCACCTGCTTCGTCTCGGCGAAGATCTCCTCGGCGTCGGCGCCGAACAGTCCGGGCGACAGCGACTTCGCGTTGATGACCATCTCCAGCGTGTTGGCCACGGCGCCGGGCTGCTCGAAGATCTCCTTCTGCATGTAGTGGTCGTAGGTGCCGAGTTCGACCTCGTCGGCCGAGAGCTGGCTCTCGATGATCGGGCGCTCGGCCGGGTTGCCGTCGGCGTCGGCGATGCGGTAGCCGTCCGGGCGGATCTCGACCACGTCGCCCTCTTCCAGATAGGCCACGTGCCGGGTGGCCTGCAGCAGCGCGGACGTGTCCGAGGCCAGGAAGTTCTCGCCGTCGCCCGTGCCGTCGCTGCCCACGCCGAGCAGCAGGGGCGAGCCGCGGCGCGAGCCCACGACGACATCGGGCTCGGTGCGCGAGATGACGGCCAGCGCATAGGCGCCCTCGAGTTCGGCCACCGATGCCTGCACGGCCTCGAACAGACCGGCACCACCGGCGACGTGACTGTGCACCAGATGGGCGATGACCTCGGTGTCGGTCTCGGACTCGAAGGTGTAGCCTTCGCCGACCAGCCGGCGACGCAGGGCGTCGTGGTTCTCGATGATGCCGTTGTGGACGACGCAGATCTCCTGGTCGTCACGCAGCGAGGCGTGCGGATGGGCATTGCCCTCGGTGACGCCGCCGTGGGTGGCCCAGCGCGTATGAGCAATTCCGGTGACGGAGTCGGTGTGGGCCTGCTGGGTCTTGCGCTCGAGATCGGCAACTCTGCCGACGGCGCGCACCCGCTCGAGGCGGTCGTTGAGCACCGCGATGCCGGCCGAGTCGTAGCCGCGGTACTCGAGCTTGCGCAGCCCTTCGATCAGCATCGGCACGACGTTGCGCCGCGAGACGGCGCCGACGATTCCGCACATGGAATGACTCCGGGGAGTGAGGGGGTTATCGGGATTTGCCCTTGACCGGGCGCTGCCAGTTCTCGATCGTGAGCTGGCGCGCCCGGGAGATCGTCAGCTTGTCCGCCGGGGCGTCGGCCGTCAAGGTGGTGCCGGCCCCGAGCGTGGCGCCGCGCCCCACCGTGACGGGGGCCACCAGCTGGGTGTCGCTGCCGATGAAGGCGTCGTCCTCGATCACGGTCCGGTGCTTGTTCGCGCCGTCGTAGTTGCAGGTGATGGTGCCGGCGCCGATGTTCACGTTGCGGCCCACGGTGGCATCCCCCACATAGGCGAGGTGGTTGGCCTTCGAGCCGGCGGCCATCCGGGTGTTCTTGAACTCGACGAAGTTGCCCACGTGCGTGTGCTCGGCCAGTTCGGTCCCCGGCCGCAGACGCGCATAGGGCCCGATGCGGGCCTGCTCGCCCACGACGGCCGATTCGAGATGGCAGAAGGGCAGTACTTCGGTGCCGGCACCCAGACGGCTGTCACGGACCACGCAATGGGCGTGGATCCGGACGCCGTCGGCCAGTTCGACGTCGCCCTCGAACACGCAGCCGACGTCGATGACCACGTCGCGCCCGCAGCGCAGGCTGCCGCGGACGTCGATGCGGGCGGGGTCCATGAGATGAACGCCGGCGTCCAGCAGGTCCCCGGCCAGATTGTGCTGATGGACCCGCTCCAGCTCGGCGAGCTGGCGTTTGCTGTTCACGCCCAGAGTCTCCCAGACATGATCCGGGTGGGTCGCCACGACCTCGACGCCGTCGGCCACGGCCGCGGCGACGATGTCGGTCAGGTAGTACTCGCCCTGGGCATTGTCGTTGGTCAGTCCGGCCAGCCAGCGCTTGAGGGCCGGCGTGGGCGCGACCAGGATGCCGGTATTGACTTCGGTGATGCTCCGTTCGGCCTCGCTGGCGTCCTTGTGCTCCACGATGCGGCGAACGGCGCCGGCTTCGCGCACGATCCGGCCATAGCCGGCAGGGTCGTCCAGGTGCACCGTCAGCAGCGCCAGGCGGTCCGTGCCGGCCGCAGTGGCCAGCGCTCCGAGCGTGGCCGCGCGGGTCAGCGGCACGTCGCCGTAGAGCACCAGGGTGGGCGAGGCGTCGTCGAGCTCGGTGACCGCCTGCTGGACCGCATGACCCGTGCCGCGGGGGGGAGATTGCAGGGCCCAGCGGATATCATGATCGGGAAACGCCTCGCGCACGGTTTCGGCCCCGTGGCCGTGCACGATCACCAGGCGCGACGGGGCGAGTGACCGGGCCGTGTCCACGACATGCCCGAGCAGCGGCCTGCCGGCCAGCGGGTGCAGCACCTTCGGCAGGTCGGATCGCATCCGTTTGCCCATTCCGGCAGCGAGCACGACGATGTTCATGAAACGATCTTCCTCGGCAGGACGGAGGGCTTGACGATGGCCCGCCAAGCATTTGGAATCACCAGCCAGTCTAGCAGCCGCGACGCCGTTTCCGGTCGGGTTTCGCGACGCGTGTCGGGGGTCGTGGGCATGCGCCTGCTCGCGGTGTCGCTCGGGGCGTGTTCGATGATCCAGGCCGGCTATGGCTGGCTGCCCACCGCCGTCAACTGGCGGCTGTCCTCTTATTTCACGGCCACCCCGGAACAACAAACACGGATCGACGAACACCTCGATTCGCTGTTCGAATGGCACCGTTCGGTCGAGTTGCCCCGATACGCGGTCTTTCTGGAGTCGGTGGCCGGGCACGCGGCCGGGGCGCACGGCGGCGAGCCGCACACCCGGCCCACGACCGCAGGGCCGGCGGCGCAGGGCGTCACGGTCGGGGACCTCGACGCCTGGCGCGAGCGTGCGCGCGCCGCGTGGCCGGCGCTCGCCGAGCGGCTGGCCGGTCCGGTGGCCGAGATCGCGCTGACCTTGTCCCCGTCGCAGATCGGGCAGATCCGGGAGGAGGTACGTGAGCGCCAGGCCGAGCAGCGTGAGAAGCATCTGGCCGGCGACGCCGACCAGAGGCTGCAGGCCCGGCGAGATCGCTGGCAGGAGCGCCTCGAGCACTTCCTCGGACCGCTCACGGAGCGCCAGCAGGCGCTGCTCGCCCATGGCGTGGCGGCCCTGCCTGACAGCGGCTCCTGGTGGCAGACCCGGCACGCGTGGCAGGACCGCTTCGTCGATCTGATCGAGGAGCTCGCGCGTACGCAGCCGGACGCGGCGCAGGCCACCGAGCGTGTGCGCGAGCACCTGCTCGCCTGGGCCATTCCGCAGGGCGCGCAGCAGCAGGCGCTGTCGGAGCGTATCGGCGGGTCGTCCTCGCGGCTCGTGGCCGAGATCCTCGCCGAAGCCACCTCCGGGCAACTCGCCCACGCACGCGACTATCTGCTCGACCTGGCCGCGGACTTCCGCAAGCTGGCGCAAACCTCCTGAACGCCGCAGCAGGCCGAAACCGTTTTCAGGCGAGGTCGGCGAGCACCGGCAGCGAGACGATGACGGCCAGTACCAAGAGCATCACGAGCACCAGGTTCAGGCGCCGGCGCATCCGGCGCTGCTCGTCCATCAGGCGTTCGACGAGCCGTTGCTGATCGCGGCCGCGTCCCTCGGCCTGGAGGGCCAGATCCAGCCGGTTGAGCGTGCTGTGCACGAGGCGAGGAACCTGCGGCAGGGTCTGCGCCCAGCGTGGCGCCTCGCGGCGCACGCGCTCTACGAAGCCCTCGAGGCCGATCTGCTGGTGCATCCAGCGCTCGAGGATCGGTTTCGCGGTGACCCAGAGGTCGAGATCCGGGTCGAGCTCGCGGCCCAGGCCTTCGATGTTG
>JAUIAI010000082.1 GCA_030425615.1 Gammaproteobacteria bacterium | reverse complement strand
TTCGGGGGGACGACCGCCCGCTCGGGGGGCTGGCTCTGGATACCCGGAAACTCACTCGAGCAGGCTGCCGGCATGCCGGATTCGCCGGAAGAGGCCCGCCAGTACCTGCAGCACGAGACCGGCGAGCATTTCGACGCCGCCCGCGTGGACGCGTTCTTGGCCGCCGGGCCGCAGATGGTCGAGTTCTTCCGTAAGGAAACGGCCATGTCGTTCGTGCTCGGGCCGACCTTCGCCGATTACCACCCGGATGCGCCGGGCGGCAAGCCTGGCGGTCGCTCGATCTGTGCGGAGCCCTTCGACGGGCGCGAACTCGGCCCTCATCTCAAATCCCTTCGTCCGCCGCTGCCGGAGCTCACGCTGCTCGGCCTGATGATCGGCTCTGGGGAGGAACTCTGGCATTTCTTCAATGCGACACGCTCGCCGCGCTCCATGGCACACGTGCTGCGCCTGCTCGTACGTTACGGTCGCGATCGGGCGTTGCACGGCCGCGGGATGCGGCTCACGAACGGCAATGCGCTGGCAGGCAGGTTGCTGAAATCCGCCGTGGATGCCGGCGTCACGCTCTGGTCGGAGGCACCGGCCCGGGCGCTTCTCACCGAAGGCGGCCGGGTGTGCGGGGTCGAGACGGAGCGCAACGGATCGCCGCTGCGGGTGAGCGCTTCGCGTGGTGTGGTACTCGCGGCGGGCGGTTTCCCGTGGGACATCGAGCGCCGGGCGCGCTTGTTCGCGCACGCACCGACCGGGCGCGAACACACGAGCCCGGCGCCGGAGTCGAACACCGGTGACGGCCTGGCGCTCGGGGAGTCGGTCGGCGCAACCGTGAACGAGACCTACCCGCACGCGGCGGCGTGGGTACCTGTGTCCCGGGTCCCGCGCGCGGACGGCAGCCATGGCGTGTTCCCGCATTTCGTCGACCGTTCCAAGCCGGGGGTCATCGCGGTCAATCGGCACGGCAGGCGGTTCGTGAACGAGTCGAACAGCTATCACGATTTCATCCAGGGGCTGACCGCGAGCCTGGCCGGCGAAGAAGGAGAGATCTGCGCCTGGTTCGTGGCCGATCACCGCACGATCCGTCGCTACGGTCTCGGATTCGCCAAGGCCGCGCCATTGCCGCTTTCACCGTATATCCGCAGCGGCTATCTGGTGCGTGGAAACACGCCGGCCGAACTGGCGCGGGCGGCCGGGTTCGACCCGGCGGCCTTCGAGCAGACCCTGGCCGAATTCAACGGGCCGGCCGAGCGCGGCGAGGATCCGGCGTACGGTCGGGGCAGCACGTCCTACAACCGTTCGCTCGGCGACCCGTCGCACCAGCCCAATCCGTGTGTGGCACCCGTGCGTCAGGGACCGTTCTATGCGGTCAAGGTGGTTGTCGGCGACCTGGGAACGTTCGCAGGTCTGCGCACGGACGCGGATGCGCGGGTGCTCGATTCGTCCGGCGAACCGATCCGGGGTCTGTACGCGGCGGGCAATGATGCGGCCAGCATCATGGGCGGCAATTACCCCGGTGGCGGCATCACGCTGGGACCGGCCATGACGTTCGGCTGGATCGCGGCGCGACACATGGCTTCTGAACGCGACGGGCGCGCGGTCGGCGCGTCGCAGGCCGTGGCCGTGGCCGAGGCCTGATTCACCCATCAATGGCCGCCGGGCGCGATGCGCCCGGACACAGGGAGAACCCAATGCAAGAGTCCGTGGTCGAGTTGACCACCGAGGACGGTATCCTCGACGCCTTCGTCTGCCGGCCCGACGGTGAGGGTCCCTGGCCCGCCGTCATCATGTACATGGACGCGCCGGGCATGCGCGACGAGCTGCGCGACATGGCGAGCCGCCTGGCCACCGTGGGCTATGTCGTACTCCTGCCGAATCTCTACTATCGTGTCGGGCGGGAAGGCGGCTACGGTTTCGACCGCGCGCTGATCCGTACGGACGACGCGCATCGCGAGCGCATGCACGAGTGCCGACTGAGCCTCACGAATGCCGGTATCGTGGCCGACACCCGCCACCTGCTCGATCACATTCGCGCGGATCCCACCGTCGCGGGCGGCCGGGTCGGTGCCATCGGATACTGCATGAGCGGTCAGTTCGTCGTCTCGGTCGCGGCGCACTATCCGGAGGCGTTCGGGGCCGTGGCGTCGTTCTACGGTGTCGGGATCGTGACGGACGAACCGGATTCGCCCCACCGGCAGGTCGAGCGCATCCAGGCGCAGACCTACCTCGCATTCGCCGACGAAGACCCCTGGGTCCCGGACAGTGTTCTGCAAAGACTGCCCGGGATCATCGAGTCCTCGGGCTGGCGTGCGCGCATCGAGGTCTATCCCGGAACGACTCACGGTTTCGCGTTCAAGGAACGCCCGGACTACAACCGCGCGGCGGCGGAGCGCCACTGGGAGCGGATCTTCGAGCTGATGCGGCCGCTGCGGGCCGCTTGAGAAGGGATCCCGGATGAAAAGCGCGCTCATCGACGCCTATGGCATTCCGGAGCAGGTCGTGCGCTGTGTCGACCGCCACGACCCCGGCGATCCCCTCGAAGGCGAGGCCGTCATCGACGTGCTCGCTTTCCCCATCAACCCGGCCGACATCTGGTTCTGCAAGGGCCAGTACCGGCTGCGTCCGCCGTTGCCGGCAGTCCCCGGCGCCGAATGCGTCGGCCGCGTGGTCGCCGTCGGACCGGGCGTGACCTCGCCGAGGGTCGGCGATCTCGTCATCAATCTGCAGCGGGAGAACTGGTGTGCCCGCCGCCGGGTGGCGGCCTCCGATCTCGTGGCGATCGATCCGCAGACGGACGTCGCCCAGGCGGCGATGCTGCGGATCAACCCGGCGACGGCGCTGCTGCTGCTCACGGACCTGCGACGCCTGGAGCCCGGTGACTGGGTCATCCAGAACACGGCGAATTCGGGCGTCGGGCGCTGGGTCACCGTCCTGGCGCGCCGCATGGGTATCCGGTCGGTCAACGTCGTGCGGCGCCAGTCGCTGTTCAAGGATCTCTACGAGCGCGGGGCGGATGTCTGCGTGCTGGCCGGCAGCGAACTCGCCGCACGCGTTCGGGCGGAGACGGACAACGCCCCCATCGGTCTGGGCCTGGATGCCGTTGGCGGTGAGGGCAGCGCGCAGCTGGCCAGCTGCCTGGCCGATGATTCGATGCTCTGCCACTACGGTTCGGCGACCGGTCTCGATCCACAGTTGCCGCGCCAGGAACTGATGGTCCGTGGACTGACGGTCACGGGATTCATGCTGGGCCGGTTCCTTGCCCGGCGCAGTCCCGAGGACGTTCACGAGTTGTATCAGGGGCTCGCGCGCATGCTGCGCAATCCGGTGACGCACGTCCCGGTGCAGAAGATCTACCCGATCGAGGCGATCCGCGATGCGGTCCGCCATGCACAGCAGGGCGAGCGCGGCGGCAAGATCCTCGTCACGCCGAACGGCGACATTTGAACGCGACAGCCGCCGGCAGTTCCCGGCGCACTGGCTGAGCCGGCCATGCTGGCGCTCAAGCTCCTGCTCGTGCCCGCGTTGCTGGCCATGGTCACCTTCGCCGCGAGGCGCTTCGGCCCGGGCGTGGGTGGGGCGCTCGCCGGAATGCCCTGGGTCCTCGGTCCGGTGCTGTCGGTTCTGCTGCTGGAGCAGGGACCCGCCTTCGCCGCGGAGGCCGCAAGGGTCTCGCTGGCCACCATTCCGGCTTCGGCCGCGTGCCTGATCGCAATGGCCCGTGCCAGCAGCGGGGGTCATGGCGTGTCGGTTGCGATCGTGGCGGGTGTGCTGGCCTGGGCGACGCTGGCGCTGCCGGCCACCAGTGGCCTCGCCCGGGTTCCTCTGCCCCTGCTGGCGGCTGTGGTCGCCGCGGTCTTGTGGGTCATGCCGCTGTGGCTGCCCAGGCCTTCGGGGCGGTTGGCGACGCCGGTGCGCGCCATGCGCCACGAGCTGCTGACGCGCATGACGGCGGGTGCTCTTCTCACGCTCGCGGTCAGCGCGCTGGCGGAGCGGTCCGGGGCCGGCGCGAGCGGGGCCCTGGCGACTTTCCCGGTGATCACCGTCTGCATCGGTGGCTTCACGCTGTACGGCCAGGGCAGCGACGTGTTCGTCCGCCTGGCCCACGGGATGGCTCGCGGTTACTGGGCGCTGATGGCCTTCCCGCTGACCCTGGCGCTCGTGGCAGCGGATCTGCAGGTCGTCGGTACGCTCGTCACCTGCGCCCTGGCGAGTGCCGCCGCGCAGGCCCTGGCAGTTCGCCGGCGCGCCGTGCTTGCCTGATACCGCAGCGCAACCCGGCTGCTGATCTCAACCGTCCGTGCGTCGCTGGCGCACGCCTGTTGTCTCCGTTCTGTCATTGGCCGGCGTTACTGTCCGCGCGCCTCGTCCGATGGTCGCCGGCCGTCCGGCGGGAGCAGAACCCTGTCGAACGCGCTTCGGGAGCGTTCGGCCTGATGTTCGATGTCGGGCGCAGATGACCGCGCCCGTGCCACGCGGAGAGCAGGTTGGAAACGAGAAGAGGGCAGGCACCGGGGACCTCGCGGTCGAGCACTTACGCGGTCCGGGTCACGTGGCCGCAGGGAACGAAGCGTCATGTCGCCGCGGCCGTAGGCGTCGACACGGCCTCGCGATCCGCAGCCCGGACCCTGCGAGGCTCGCTCGGTGACCGGTTGTTCGCGAAGGTGTTCTCGAACCTGGTCTACGCCCAGATCTGGGAAGACCCGGTGGCGGACCTGAACGCGCTCGGGCTGTCGCAGTCCGACCGGCTGGTGACGATCGCGTCCGGCGGCTGCAATGTGATGTCCTATCTCACGGCGAAGCCGGCGCAGATCGTCGCGGTGGATCTGAACGCGCACCATCTGGCGTTGCTGCGGCTTCGGCTCGCGGCGGTGGCCCATCTTCCGGATCACCTTGCGTTCATGCGCCTGATCGGTCACGCCGACGAGCAGGCGAACCTTGCGTTGTATCGTGACTGCCTGCGTCCGTGGCTGGATGCCCGTGACCGTCACTACTGGGGCGCGGCCACGCGGCTGCGTCCGGGTCGCGCCGGGATGCTCTCACGCGGCCTGACACGCCACGGAGTGCTCGGGCGCTTCATCGGTCTGACGCATGCCGTCGCGCGACTGCACGGAGTGCGTCTGGCCGAACTGGCCGAGCAGCCGGATCTCGAGGCCCAGCGACGTTTCTACGAGACGCGCATCGACCCCATCTTCGATTCGGCGCTCTTTCGATTGCTGGCCGCCCGGCCAACGACCCTGTTCGGGCTCGGCATTCCCCCGGCGCAAGCGCGCCTGCTCGCCGCCGGCCCCGAGGGAAGTCTCGTTGCCGTGCTTCGTGGGCGGGTACGCCGCCTGGCCTGCGAGCACCGCCTGCAGGAGAACTACTTCGCGATGCAGGCGTTCACGCGCAGCTATCGAGGGTGCGATCCCGACCATCTGCCGCCGTACCTGCAGGAGCGGCACTACGAGACCGTTCGCGGGGCCGCGGCCCGGGTGACGCTCGTGCACGATTCAGTGACCGAAGTTCTCGCGCGTGAACCGAGCGCGAGCCTGGATGCCTACGTGCTGCTCGATGCGCAGGACTGGATGACCGAGTCCCAGCGTTCCGCCCTCTGGCGGCAGATCACGCGCACTGCGAAGCCCGGCGCGCGCGTTCTGTTTCGCACCGCCGGAATCGACGCCAGCGTTCCCGCCGGCGCGGTGGATCGCTGGCGTTACGACGAGGCGGCCTCGGTGCGTGCTCTGCGGGAGGACCGGTCGGCGATCTACGGCGGCTGTCATCTCTTCCGGTTGGTTGCGCGCAGATGACTGAGGACGGATCCGGACGGCGGGCCCACGCCGCGCTGATGGACGATGTCTACCGTCATCAACGGCACGTCTACGATCTCTCACGCCGCTATTTCCTGCTGGGCCGCGATCATGCGCTCAGGCAGGTCGCCAGGCCGGGGGAATGCCACGTCCTCGAGCTCGGCTGCGGCACGGCGCGCAACCTGATCAGCCTGGTGGGCCGTCACCCGGGCATGCGTGCCTACGGCCTCGATGCCTCGGAGCAGATGCTGTCGACCGCGCGCGCGGCTGTTGCCCGGGCGCGCCTCGCGGATCGCGTTCGAATGGCGGTCGGTGACGCCCGCGCCTTCGACGCGACGGAATTGTTCGGGCGCGGGCAGTTCGATCGGGTGCTCTTGTCCTACATGGTCTCGATGGTCCCGGGCTGGGAGGGCGTGCTCGACAGGGCCATGCGGCTGCTGGCGCCCGACGGCCTTCTGGTCATCGTCGATTTCGGTGATGCGCCGCGTCTGCCGCGATGGTTCCGTGCCGCGCTTCGCGCCTGGCTGGCCCGGTTCCACGTCGAACCGAGAAGCGCACTCTGGGAGTGCTTTCAGGCGGCTGCGGCGGTTCACGGACTCTCGGATCTGCAGCGGTCGGAAGTCGGTCGTGGCTATGCTGTCCTGCTCTCGGCTCGGCGTCCCGCAGCCACGCATCCGGGTGGCGTTGCGAAGTCTCCGTCGGGAGAAGCGGTCCCGGGCTGAAGCCGGATGCTGCATGAGCGGCCCCGGGCTCCAGGCGGATGCAGTGCAACTGGCGCTGCATGCGCGGCGGGTTTCGAACGCCCCGTTTGCCTTCGGTTCCTTGTGGCTACAATGGCCGCGGCGTCTCAGCCGCGCGCGCCGGGCACCGGTCCGCGCAAAGGGAGGTGACAAGGCGCCTATCCACGTTGCCGTCCGGCAGCCGACAGCCCAACGGAGAACTCCAGATGATCAAGAAGGTTCTGCAATCCGTCGCACTCGGGACGACCCTTGCATTGACGGCCCCTGCCGTGTCCGCGCAGGATGAGATCACCGTCGCGTACTTCCTCGAATGGCCGATGCCGTTCCTCGCGGCCAAGGCCGATGGCGCCTACGAGAAGGCCATGGGCATGAAGATCAACTGGCGGGCTTTCGACACGGGTACCGCCATGTCCGCGGCCATGGCGGCCGGCGACGTACAGATCTCGGTCAGCCAGGGACTTCCCCCGTTCGTGGTCGCCGCATCGGCCGGCCAGGACCTGCAGGTCGTCGATATCGCCGTCAGCTACTCGGACAACGACAACTGTGTGGTGCATGCGGACCTCGAGATCGACAAGTCCAATACCGGTGAACTCGCAGGCAAGAAGGTCGCCGTGCCGCTGGGTACGGCCGCGCACTACGGTTTCCTGCGTCAGATGAATCACTTCGGCGTCGAGCTCTCGAGTCTCGAGATCGTCAACATGGCACCCCCGGAAGGCGCTGCCGCGCTGGCCCAGAAGTCAGTCGACATGGCCTGCGGCTGGGGCGGGGCGCTCGCACGGATGAAGGAGCACGGCAGCGTGCTGCTCACCGGCACCGAGAAGGAGGAGCTCGGCATCCTCGTATTCGACGTCACATCGGTGCCGGCTGCGTTCGCCGCCGAGAACGACGGACTGATCTCCACGTTCCTGAAGGTCACCGCCGAGGCGAACGCCCGTTGGGCCAAAGGCAAGGACCGGGCGGCGATGCTTGGCAAGATCGCCAGGGAGTCCGGCATGGACGCCGACGCGACGGCCGAATCGCTGGCCACCATGGCGTTCCCGCCCGTCAAGGCGCAGCTGTCGGAGAAATGGCTCGGCGGCGGGGTGCAGTCGTTCATGAAGGGCGTGGCCGACGTGTTCGTGGAAGCGGGCAGCATCGACAGCGCGCTGGACACCTACGTGAACGCGGTGAACACCGGTCCGCTCAACGCAGCGGCCAACTGAGTCCGCGACCGGCTCCCGGGCGCTGGTTCATCGCCCGGGCCCGCGGCCGCGGAACGCAACGCGTTCCGGATCGGCCGACGCCAATCGAGTGAGTCCGCCATGCCCGAACTGCTCGTTGACGACGTCTCGATGCGCTTCGACCTGCCGGGCGGCCGCTCGGTGCAGGCCCTGCTGGACGTCAGTCTGGAGATTCGTGCCGGCGAGCTGATCTCCGTGCTGGGGCCCTCCGGCTGCGGCAAATCGACGTTGCTGAACATCATCGCGGGGTTTCTCGCACCGACCGCCGGCTCCGTATGCCTCGACGGCCGGCGGATCGGCGGTCCCGGCGCCGAGCGCGGAATGGTCTTTCAGCAGGGCGCACTGTTCGAATGGATGA
>JAUIAI010000951.1 GCA_030425615.1 Gammaproteobacteria bacterium | reverse complement strand
GTGCGCGAGGGGGGCGTTCTTGGCCTTGTAGACGAGTGCTTTCATCGGGTTCCGTGTCGGTTGCAGTCGGGTTCGCTGAATCGTCTCATACTCGAGGACGGCGACGACCGTGAAGTCCGCGTGTACGCGGCGGGATACGGCAGGCGCATGTGGAGTGGCAAAGAGATCAGGAGACGCCTCATGAACGACAGCGCACCGGCTCCGGCCGCGATTCCCGCCGAACTCGTGGGGGCCGTCTGGCCCCAGGCCCATCCGGCCGGTGACCCGGTCCTGTACGGGCACGCGCGGCTGGACCCCGCCGGACGATTCGAGGTCCGCAGTTCCCAGACCTTCACGCTCACCTATACGGTCGGCCGCTACGGAATCGACGATACCGGTGCGATCCGGGTCGTGTTTCGCTTCTTCGGTGACTGGGGGTCGCTGCAGACCGCGGATCCCGCGGCCCACGGCTACGTGACCGCGAGCACGAGCGGACGGAGCCGGGTTTCGCTGAGCTTCGACAAGACCGGCCACCAGCGACCCTTCTTTCAGGCGCTGACCGCGCGGGTCCACGGGGGTTTCCTGCGCGAGGGAGACACGATCACCATCGTCTTCGGCGACCCGTCCGGGGGCTCACCCGGTATGAAGCTGCAGACGTTCTGCGAGTCCGCGTTCGAGTTCAAGGTCCTGGCGGACGTCTGCGCGGTGGGCCACTTCGTTCCTTTGCCGGACACGCCGGTGATCTCCGTCGTGCCCGGCGAGCCCGTGCACTGGCGCGCCGTGCTGCCCACGTTGCGCCGGCCGGACGAGCCCTTTCAACTGGGGCTGAAATGCGAGGACCTCTGGGGAAATCCCAGTGACAAGGTCTGCGCCACGCTCAGACTGGAGCCGTCGCTGCCGGTGGCGGGCCTGCCCGCCACGGTGACGTTCCGAGCGGGCGAACGCGCGATCACGCTCGAGGGCCTGCGCGTGGACGCCGCGGGTGAACTGCGGATCCGGGTCTGGCTCGACGACGAATGTGTCGCCGAGGCGGGGCCGCTGATCGTGCGCGATTCCCCTCATGGCGGCTACTGGGCTGACATGCACGGCCAGAGCGGCGAATCCATCGGCGTCAGCACCGCGCTCGAGTACTTCACGTTCGCGCGCGAGATGGCCTTCCTGGACGCCACCAGCCATCAGGCCAACGATTTCCAGGTCAACAACGCCTTCTGGAGACACCTGAACGAGCTGACCGCGCGGTTCCACGAGGACCACAGGTTCGTCACGCTCCCCGGCTATGAATGGTCCGGGAACACGGCGGTCGGCGGCGATCGGAACATCTACTTCCGG
>JAUIAI010000081.1 GCA_030425615.1 Gammaproteobacteria bacterium | reverse complement strand
CAGGATTCTAGCGTCCAGGCCGTTCACGAAGCGCCATCGGCCTCACGGTCTGCGCAGTCGATCAGGCCACCGAGGCCGCATCGGCCGATCAGGGGCGGTTCTCGGCAGGGCAGCCCGGCCGCGACTGCCGGGATCGCTGCTTCGCGCAGATCGGCGGATTCGCATAGAATCACGCCGTTCTCGCCGGATTCCCGGTGAGTCGCGAATCGCAGGTTCGCGGGTGTAGTTCAATGGCAGAACCTCAGCTTCCCAAGCTGATGACGTGGGTTCGATTCCCATCACCCGCTCCAGATCCGTGTCGCATCCCCGCAGGCCGGGTTCCGGCTTCGGCAGGGTCCCTGCCCACCGACCGCGCGGGCTTTCCTCAGGCGGCCCGAAGATCCCCTGGATCCAGAATCGCTCCGGCCTCGCGCAGGATCGCGCGAACCTGCCGGGCGGACCCTTCGCCACTTGCGGTCAGCGCCGCCGCGATACCCGCCGCCTGGCCGGTGGCCATCGCCGTGCCCATGACCCGGATCGCGGCGCCGGCGAGCCGGTCGCCGTCGGCGAGCCGGCCCGCCCCGAACAGGTTCGGCGTGTCCGCACTTGCCAGGCAGCCCAGTGGTATTTCGTAGGTGGCGCGCTCCGGCGGGAAGTCGAACGAACTCCTGAACGTGGCCCGGTCATGCCATTCGGCGCCCCAGCAGCCCAGCGCGATGCAGTCTTCGAAGCGGGTCCGCGCCCGGACCTCGTCCCAGGTCAGGCGGTGACGCCCGTTGAGGCGGCGTGATTCGCGGGTGCCGATCTCCGGCCCGCTCGAGACCAGATAGGCGTCGCCGCAGCCGGGCAGGGTGCGCAGGGCATCGAGATAGGACCAGGCCTGGCGACGCGCGCCGATCTCCGCCCGGGCGAGCGATGCGGCATCGCGTGGGTCGTAGTCGGCCGAGGCCAGATAGAGCACGAGATCGCCGGATATCGGCAGGCGCACGATCACGCACCGGTCCTTGGTGACCGCACCCGCCGGGAAATCCATGTCCGCGACGGCCTGGCTGATTTCGTCGGCGGTGATCACCCGGTCTCGTGCGATGCCGCCGAAGCGCGTGCCGAGCGTGCCCAGATTGACGCCGTCGTCGTTGCCATAGCGAACGCTGGCGCCGGCAAACGCCGTCAGGTCGGCGTCACCCGTGGCGTCGACGAACGCGCGGGCCGACAAGGTCCGCAGCCCGCCGTGATCGGCGATGTCCACCGAGCGTATGACGCCGCCATCGCGGGCTGCGCCGGTGAGCGTCGACCCGAACCGCACTTCGACGCCGGCACCCGTCACGAGTTCGTCGAGCACTCGCTTGAGCGCCTCGGGTTCGAACGCGGCGAAGACCCCGCGAAACCGTTGAGGCGGCGTCAGTGCGCCGAGCGCGCGCAAACGTTCGACCACTTCGGCCGCGAACCCGCCGACCGCCATCATCGGCGGCTCGCCCAGCGTGTAGAGACCACAGAGGGTGAGCACGTTGCGGATGGTGCCCGCGCCGCCGAGACAGCCGTGACGCTCGACGAGCAGGGTACGCGCACCCGTTCGAGCGGCCGCCACCGCGGCCGCCGTGCCGGCGGACCCGCCGCCGACGACGATGACGTCATGAGATTCGGTGTTCACGTTCGTCTCCCCGGTTCCGCGCAACTTCGGGAACGCGCCAAAGGTGTCAACCCCAATTCTGTCGAGCAAGGCGGCCCGCGTCCCTTCATTCGCGTCAGGCCTTTTCCCGCACCGTCCGGCACTGCGCTTGACAGGGAAAATCCCGGCTGCCTAGACTGACCGACCGCCTGACACGCGGTTCCCGCGCCCGCAGCTCCGGGCGCCCGACGATTACGACAACAATCAGAGGTGACAAATGCTTGCGAACCGTTCGTGTGCGCTGGTAGCAGCCGTGACGCTGCTCTGCGCCGCACCCTATGCGGCTGCTCAGGACGAGGAACCGGGTTGGGCCAAGGGCCGACCGAAGACGGATACTGCCATGAAGATGGCGCCGGTTCCGGCGTTTCCCATTCCCACGTCGGCCGATCAGCTTCCGGTGGACAAACTCCAGCTGCCGCCGGGCTTCAAGGTCGAGACCTGGGCCTCGGGGGTACTCGATGCGCGGGCGCTGCGCAAGGGAGACAAGGGCAACGTGTTCGTGAGTACGCTGTTCGTGGCCAACAAGGTCTATGCACTGCCTCTCGAGGCCGAGAACGGCAAGCGTGAGCCCAAGGTCATCATCGACAACACCGAGCAGGCGGCGGGTATCGAGTTCCACAAAGGTTCGTTGTTCTTCGCGACACACAAGAAGATCGTGCGCTACGACAACGCCGAGGACAAGCTCGACAACCTGGGAGAGCCCTCGGCCGTGCTGACCGATACGCTGCCCGGCGGCAGCGATCACAGCTGGAAGTTCCTGCGGGTTCACGATGGCATGCTGTACTACAACATCGGTGCCCCCTGCAATATCTGCGACCCCGGCGAGTACGCGAAGATCTACAAGATGAATCTGGACGGCACTGGCAACGAGACCGTCGCCTCGGGGGTGCGCAATACCGTCGGGTTCGATTTCGATCCCAAGACCGGCCATCTCTGGTTCGGCGAGAACGGGCGTGACTGGTTCAGCGAGGAACTGCCCAATGACGAGCTGAACGTCGTGACGAAGCCGGGCGAGCAGCATTTCGGCTTTCCCTACTGTCATCAGGGCAACATCCCCGATTCCGAGTTCGGCTGGGGGCGTTCCTGCGACGAATTCACGAGTCCCGCGGCCCTGCTGGGTCCGCACGCCGGTACGCTCGGTGTCAAGTTCTACACGGGCTCCATGTTCCCCGAGAAGTATCAGGGCGCGATGTTCATCGCCATCCACGGCCCGTGGAATCGCACGGAGAAGTACAACGGCGTGTACGTGGCCTGGCCGGACGGCGAGGGCGGCGCGAAGGTCGAGCCCTTCATGACCGGATTCGTCGAGAACAATGAGTATCTCGGCAGGCCGGTCGACTTCCTCGTGCTCGACGACGGGTCGATGCTGGTCAGCGACGACCACGCCGGTGCGATCTATCGCATCTCCTACAGCGGGAGCTGAGTTGGCAGCTTCGACGCGCTTCGCAGCCGTGCTGGCCGCCACGGCGGCCTTCGCGGCTTCTTCCCCGGTGCTCGCTCAATCGACACCGGCCGCGTCGACGCCGGCGGTGCAGGCACCGCCGGCGGATCCGGCCACCCGGTATGCGGCACGGTTCGCGGCCGAGTGTGCGGGTTGCCACGGCGTGAACGGCCGTAGCGAGATGCCCGGGGTTCCGGTGCTGGCCGGCCAGTATTCGCTCTACGTCGTCACGCAGCTGTTCCTGTTTCGCGAGGGCCGGCGAGACGACGCCGGCATGGTCGCGATCGGCCGTCAGATGACAGACGATGATCTGCGCGGCTTCTCTGACCACATCGGTCGGCTGCCGGCGGTGCCTCCGCCTGCGCCTGCCGAGGCACCCGATCAGGAACTGATGCGTCGCGGCGCCATGCTCGCCCACCAGTACAAGTGCAATTTCTGTCACGGCAAGGAACTCGAGGGCGGTCGGCAGGTGCCGCGCATCGGGGGACAGAAGGAAGAGTACCTGCGCCGTACCCTGCACCAGTTCAAGGCGGGCACCCGCCCCGGCTACACGCGGGCCATGACCGAGGCGCTCAGCCAGGTTCCGGCCGAGGATCTGGACCTGCTCGCTTTCTACGCCGCGAACATCGGGAGCGGTCGATAGCGCGGTTCAGGTGCGCCAGCGCAGCAGGCGGCGCTCGACGAGCGCGATGGTCGCGCTGACCAGCACGCCGAGCAGGGACAGGATCACCACGCCCGCGAACAGCCGTTCGAGATCGTAGAGTGACCCGGCCTGCAGGATGTACGCGCCGATGCCGTATTCGGCGCCGAGCATCTCGGCGGCGACCAGCAGGATGATCGCGATCGCCAGGCTGATTCGCAGTCCCGACAGAATGCCGGGCATCGCCCCCGGCAGAACGATCTTGCGCACGATGGAGAACCACGACAGGCCGAAGCTCTGACCCATGCGTACCAGGGTGCGGTCCACGTTGTCCACGGCACCGTAGGTGGCCACCACGGTGGGCGTGAAGGTGCCGAACGCGATCAGGGCGATCTTCGAGCCCTCGCCGATGCCGAACCAGATCACGAACAGCGGCAACAGGGCGATCTTCGGGATCGGGAACAGCGCTGCCACGAGCGGTACGAGCCCCGCCCGCACATAGGAGAACAGCCCGATCATCACCCCGACCCCGATGCCGACGCTCACGCCGAGCAGAGCGCCCAGGACAAGTCTGGACAGCGACGGACCGAGATGCTGGACCAGCTGGCCCGAAGCGGCCAGCTCGCGGAAGGTGTCGAGCACGTCGGAGGGACGCGGCAGGGTCAGCGGCGAGATCCAGCCCGCGCGGGTTCCCCATTCCGCCAGAACCACGAGCACGATGAACACCACCGGGCCCACCCAGCGCTTTCGCGAAGGCGCGAATCCGCCGCCCCGGAACGGCACAGGGCGAACGACCCGGTCGCCCGTTGGCCGGACTGGAACGGGGTTCGCGGATGTGCCGGATCCGTGGCCGCCCGGCGCGGCGGCCTCAGCCATCGAGCAACTCCGCGTCGGCGGCCCGCGCTTCGTCGCGCATCAGCCGCCAAAGATGCTGCTGGCGCGCTTCGAGGCCGGGATCGCCGGGTTCCCGTCCGGCGAGCGGCGTGTCGATGGTGACGATTTCGCGCACGCGCCCGGGTCGCCGCGACAACACGACGATCGAATGCCCTAGGCGCACGGCCTCGGCCAGGTTGTGGGTGACATAGACGGCGGTGAACGGCCGTCGGGTCCATAGGGCCACGAGATCGTCCATCAGCAACTCGCGAGTCTGGCTGTCCAGCGCCGACAGGGGCTCGTCCATCAGCATGACGGCCGGGTTCACCGCGAGCGCGCGGGCGATGGCCACCCGCTGCTTCATGCCGCCCGAGAGCTGGCGCGGCAGCGCACGCGCGAAGTCCGTGAGCTTGGTGCGGGCCAGTACGTCGTCGATGATCTCGCGGCGCAGATCCGTGCCCAGATCATGTTCCTCGAGAGGGAGCGAGACGTTGCCGGCCACGGTTCGCCAGGGCAGCAGAGCGAAATCCTGAAAGACGTAGGTCAGCGGATTCAGGCAGCCCTCGGGCGGCTCGCCCACCTGCAGGATCGATCCCTGGGCGGGGCGTTCCAACCCACCCAGGAGTCGCAGCAGCGTGGACTTGCCGCAGCCCGACGGTCCGACGATGCAGACGATGCGCCCGCTGGGGATTTCGAGCGATATGTCGCGCACGACCTCGACCCCGCCGTAGCGATGGCCGACCGACTCGAGCCGGATGTCCATGAGCTTCGCCGCGCAGGAGTGTCGGGGCGGAGCGTCAGCCGCCGATCGTCCTGACGTACGACGGCTCGACCAGCGTGTCGAGCGTGACGCCGGCGTCGACCAGCCCTTCGGACTGGAACCACTCGAGCTGATGTCGCAGCGACGCCATGTTCAGGGCCGCGCCCTCGTTCAGCCGCATGGTGCCGTCGATGATCGACGGCGCGGCCTTCTCACGCGGCCGGTCGGTGTAAACGTACTTGTGGATGAGGTCCACCATGTCGTCCTGCCCGCCACCGTTACCGATCATGGCGGCGTTGTAGTCGGCCACACCGCGCGAGAACGCGGCGAGGAAGGCTTCGGTCAGGGCGCGTTCCCCTGCGGCGTTCTTCGTGGAGGTGAACACCGTGGTGACCTGGTAGTCCGGAATGTAGTCCTGCACCGCGCCGATGATGTGCACGGCGCCCGAGGCGGCGAGCGGCTTGGCGATGTGCGGCACGATGTTCCAGGCGTCGATCTGGCCGGACTTCAGCGCGCCGATCAGGGCCCCCACCTTCTGCAACGGCTTGTAGCTCAGCTCGAAGCCTTCGGTCTTGGCGATCTGCGAGCCGATGTAGTGGAACGAGGAACCGGTCTGGGTCACCCCGTAGCTGCGCCCGCCGAGTTGCGAGGGTCGGGTGATGCCCGCTTTGAAGGCGGCATCCGAAACCAGGATCTGCTGCCCGTCGATACCCTTCTCCTCGGCCAGCGCGCCGCCGATGATCCTGACGGCGCCCTTCTGCGCAAGTGAAATGAGGCCGCCCGTCATGGCCGTGATGCCGTAGTCGATGTCGCCGCTCGCGATCGCCACTGCCATCGGTTGCGCGGCCTGGAAGAACACCAGTTCGACGTCCAGTCCCGCATCGGCGAAGTAACCTCGCTCGACCGCGACGAAGCTGCCTGCGTGAGAGGTGAAGCGCAGCGCGCCGACCTTGATCTTGCGATCCGCCGCGAGGGCGGATGCGGGCAGGGCGGTCGCGGCGAGCGCGCCGCCGATGAGCTTGAGCGCCTGACGGCGTGGCGTGTGTGACATGGTCTCCTCCATGGGCCGTGCCAGGCAGTGTCGTGCCGGGTGACGCCCGCGCGTCGCGGCGGCATCCGGGCTGCCGGGTCCGCGGCAAGTATAGGGTCAATCGGGCCCGCTCCGGGCGGGTGGCGTGGCCCCGATCATCGATCCGCCACGCAGCCCGGGCGTGCCGGCGCGTGGGTCGTGCGCCCGGGAGGGTTTTCGCCGAACTCTTAGAATGGCAGGCATCACGCACCTGCGGCATCGCTGCCGCGCGCCCGACCTGAACCTCGCCCTGGAGGCCCCATGAGTTCCGCAACCCTGCGCAACGGCGAGGTACTCTCGCCGGTGGTCACCCCGTTCGATGCCGATCTCGCGCCGGACGCGGATCGTCTGGTGGCTCAATGCCGTTGGTTGATCGACAACGATGTCGGTCTGGCCGTGTTCGGTACGAACTCGGAGGCGAACTCGCTGTCGGTCGGCGAGAAGCGCCGGCTGCTCGAGGCGCTGGTCGGAGCCGGTCTGCCCGTACAGCGCATGATGCCGGGAACCGGCTGCTGCGCGTACGTGGACAGCATCGAACTCTGCCGGGCCGCCCTCGAACTCGGCGTGACCCGTGTCCTGATGCTGCCGCCGTTCTACTACAAGGGCGTCAGCGACGACGGCTTGTTCGACGCCTACGCGCGCATCATCGACGGCGTGGCCGACGAGCGGCTGCGAATCCACCTGTATCACATCCCGCCGGTGTCACAGGTACCTATCTCGGGCGCGCTCATCGAGCGGCTGCTCGCCCGTTTCCCCGGAATCATCGCCGGGATCAAGGACAGCTCGGGAGACTGGTCGAACACCGCGATGATGCTCGAGCGCTTCCAGCCGCAGGGCTTCGACGTCTACGCCGGGTCGGAAACCTTTCTGCTGCCCACTTTGCGCCAGGGCGGTGCCGGGTGCATCAGCGCTACCGCCAACGTGAATCCGGGCGCGATCGCGGCGCTGGCCCGCAACGCCGTGGCGCTCGAGGCGGCGCAGGGGCGAAACGGGGGAACCGCCGCTGATGACGCGCAGGCAGCGCTGGACCAGGTGCGGTCGGTTTTCCAGCGCTTTCCGATGATCCCGGCGATGAAGGCCGCCATCGCACGCGCCGCCAACGCGCCGGACTGGGCCCGCGTGCGTCCGCCGCTGGTGCCGCTGGATGCCGCCCAGGCCGAGGCCCTGGCCCGGGAACTGGACGCGATCGGGTTTTCGATCAGCGGGCTCTAGTTTCGTGTCCCATAAGAGACTTGACGCTCGTTCGAGTCCTCGCGCCGGGCTCGTGGCTCAACCGTAGAACAGGCGCACGAGCGCGAGCGGAACCGACGGTACGTAGGTCACCACGAGCAGCACGAGCACGAGCACGCCGATGAAAGGAAGATTCGCGCGGGTCGTCGACCAGATGTCGGTCCCGGCGATCGAGCACGATGTCGCCAGCACCGATGCCACGGGCGGGGTCTGCTGGCCGAGCGCGATGTTCAGGGTCAGTACGATCCCGAAGTGCAGGGGGTCGATGCCCACGGCCGTGATCAGGGGCAGGACCACGGGCGTGATCAGGATGATCGCCGCCGCGCCGTGCAAGACCATGCCCACGAAGAACAGCAACGCGTTCAGCATGAGCAGGATCACCCACGGTTCGTCGGACAGCGCCAGCACGGCCGTGGTCAGCCGTTGCGGTGCCTGCGTTTCCGTGATGTAGAGACCGAGTACCGCGGACGCGGCAACGAG
>JAUIAI010000080.1 GCA_030425615.1 Gammaproteobacteria bacterium | reverse complement strand
GCTACTCGATCAACAAAATGATCAAAGCGTTCAGGACGAGTTGTGAAGAGCCAATCACGGTACTTGGGATGGGGCTCTAGATGTTCCTTGGGCTGAATGCCATTGGGGCCGATCAAGAAAAAAGAGTAGCCAAGTCCACTTAGAGTCTTCTCGAACGCCGTTACTTGGGATCGCCTCAGGAGCTCACAGACCATGTCGGGTGAATGTTTCGTAAGGAACCCGGCACCAAAACGGAATACATTGTGCTCCGTCGCCTCGACATCGATTTTCATAGCGACAGAAACATTGTTTGGCACAAAAGGAGTCAATGAATCCAACGATGCTATTCGCACTTTCACACCCTGTTCAAACTCGAAATCTGTTGAAAGTGACGTCGGAACACTACTTGTTTTGAGGCTTATCGGAATCGTCATTCGCCCCGGTTCGCCGACACCAAGCAATGTTGGAAAAACTTGATCAGCAAGATCGTTGATCAAGATGTTCTCGATCAGTAATGAGATAGCCTCAGGCAGCAGGTCAAAAGCAAAGACTTTGAGATCCCTATTGGTCTTTGCGGCCATCATCGCAAACAATCCCGTATTGCAGCCAATATCGAACGCGACGTGCGCATGCGTACAGGCAAATTTGAATATTTCCAGCGCATAGCGATCCTCTGGCGGCTGCACATTGCCGGAGGACCACCAAAGCTGCTTTGCAATCTCGCAACGGCTGGTATTTCCCATGGACGCTGCCGGCCGTCGCGGGAACGAACGTCTGTTTGCGCAAGGTCGACGCGCGCCTGATCTTCGAACTGATCGCCCGGCATCGAGTCACCCATTATTGTGGCGCTCCGATCGTCCACACCACGCTGATGAACGCCGATCCCGCCCTGCGTGCGGGGATCGACTGGCCCGTGCGCGCGATGGTCGCCGGCGCCGCGCCGCCGGCCGCAATGATCCAGGGCATGGAGGAGATGGGGTTCCAGGTCACGCACGTCTACGGCCTGACGGAGGTCTACGGACCGGCCGCGGCCTGCGCACCTCACGAAGACTGGGGCGCGCTGCCCCTGGCCGATCGCGTACAGCGTCACGGGCGTCAGGGCTTGCGCTATCAGCTCCAGCAGGGGATGACGGTCATGGACCCGGCCACCATGAAGCCGGTGGCCGCGGACGGTCAGACCATGGGAGAGGGGATGTTCCGCGGCAACATCACGATGAAGGGCTATCTGAAGAACCCCGGGGCCACCGGCGAGGCCTTTGCCGGCGGCTGGTTCCACACAGGTGATCTGGGCGTCATCGAGCCCGACGGCTACGTCAAGCTCAAGGACCGCGCGAAGGACATCATCATCTCGGGAGGCGAGAACATCTCTTCTATCGAGATCGAGGACGTCCTGTACCGCCATCCGGCCGTTCTGGCCGCGGCAGTGATCGCGAAGCCGGACACGAAGTGGGGTGAGACCCCGCTGGCGATCGTCGAAGCCCGGCCGGGTGCCGAGGTCTCGGCCGAAGAGATCGTTGCGCATTGCCGCCAGTATCTGGCCGGCTTCAAGTGCCCGCGCGACGTGCGCTTCGCCGAATTGCCCAAGACGTCCACGGGCAAGATCCAGAAGCACGTGCTGCGCGAGCAGTTCGGCTCGGCCGGCGCCATCGAGGGCTGAGCCCCCGTCACTCGTTCCCCGCGCACGCACCGTTCGTCGGCCGGGCCCGCGGCCGGCGCGCGGCTGTGCCGATACCGCTCTGGCGATCGCATTCGCGAGCAATCCGGACAGGGCGAGAAATGGAACTGAGAATCCGGCACGAAGACAACGGCACGGCGGTGATCGTGGTTCACTGCGAGAGCCTCGACGCGGGCAACGTGGAGCGGTTCCGCGACCAGGTGCTGCCGGTGCTCGCCGCGGCCGACACGGTCGTCATCGACATGGGCGAGCTCCGTTTCGTGGACAGTTCGGGCCTCGGCGCCCTGATCGCCTGTCTGCGCAGTGTCCGCGGCCGGGGGGGCGAGATGTCGCTGGTCCGGCTTCGCAAGCCCGTCCGCTCGCTGTTCGAGCTCATGCGCATGGACGGTGTCTTCACCCTTCACGAGTCGGTCGAGGCCGCGCTGGGTGCGCGGGCCCGGACCTGATTTCGAACGCGCACGCGACTTGGCTCTGCACGTGAGCGGGTCTCGGCAGCCATGACCCTTCGCAGCTATCTCACCCTGGTCATGAGCACGCTGATCGTGCTGATGATGCTGGGCTTCGGGATCTACGCCACCCACGAGCAGGATGCCTTCGCCGCGGGAAGGCATGGTGTCGAATACACGACGATCACGCGAAGCGTGGCCGCGAGCGTCGCCGATGAGGGTCTGTCCGGGGCCGTCGGCCGTAGCGGGGCGTTGCAGGCCTTGCTCGGCCGCTACTCGAACCTCCCGGACCTTCGCGAGCTCGTCGTCTACGACGGTGGCGGGTATCCGCTCGCGGCGTTGCGGCGAACGGATGACGACCGTCTGCTGCAGTCCGCCGAGGCGGTCTCCGCCCTGGACCCGACGTGGCTTGCGAGGCAGGTGACGACGCAGGGCGCGCCCAGTCTGCGCGAGCGAACCTGGGCCATCGTGGTGGAACTGCCGGCCGGGCGGGGCGCTGGATGGGTGAGACTGGTCAGCGATCTCGGGAGCCTGCGAGAGGCCCGTGAGCACATGATCCGGGATTCGGTCACCATCGGCGCGCTGTTCGCCTGCCTGATGGCGATCTGCGTCTATGTTCTGCTCGGCGGCCCGACCAATGCCCTGCACGCCGCGACCACGTTCGCGGCCACCCTGCCGAGAGTCCGGAACGAGCGGCTGAACGTACCGCGCTGGCCGCGCGAGTTCCGCGAGCTCGGCGTCTCGCTGAACCAGATGGCGGAGGAACTCGCTCAGCAGCACAAGGTGGTGCGCGCGAGCGAGGCCCGTAAGACCGCGGTGCTGGAGTCCGCGCTGGACGGTGTGATCACGATCGACGACGCCGGACGGGTGGTGGACTTCAACCCGGCGGCAGAGGCCATGTTCGGCTACGTGCGTGAGGAGGTGGTCGGCCGTGAAATGGCCGCCCTGATCGTGCCGCCCGCGTATCGGGAGGCGCACCGCGAGGGGATGCGCAGGTACGCTCAGAGCGGACACGGGCCCGTGTTGCGCAAGCGGCTCGAGATCGTGGCCATGCGCTCCAATGGCGACGAGTTTCCGATCGAGCTGGCCATCGTTCCGGTGCAGGTCGACGGCCGAGCCCTTTTCTCGGCCACGGTGCGCGACATCAGCGACGTGCGGGCCATGACGCAGGAACGGGAGGCACTGCTCGGCAGGCTTCAGGGTGTGGTCGACGAACTCGAGCACCAGAAACTGGCGCTCGACCTGCATGCCATCGTCTGCACCGTGGACGCGGCCTGGCGAATCGTCTACGCCAACGAGAGGATGGTTTCCGTCTGTGGTCAGGACGATGCGGTCCTGCCTGGTCGAGAGCTCGGCTCGATCCTCTCGGGATTCGACGAGGGTGTCCGGGCCGAGGTCATCGATACGCTCGGGCGCTCGACCGGCTGGCACGGCGAAGTCAGGGCCAGCCGCGCCGACGGTGCTCCGATCTGGCTGGCATGCACGGTCATGTCTGTCCCGCGCCGAGAGGACCGGCAGGAGCGGCACATCCTGATCGCGACCAACATCACCGCCCAGAAGCAGGCCGAGGAGTCGGTCGCACGGCTGCATCGCAGCGAGGTCGCGCTCGGTGCGCATGTGCAGCGCAATCTGCTGGTCTGCGAACTCCCGACCAATCCCGGCGACCTGTCCGTCTCGGCCTTCGGCGAGGCCTCACAGGGAATCGACGGCGACTTCTACGAACTCATCTCGAACGCGGACGGTTCGCTCGACGTGATCGTCGGCGATGTCATGGGCAAGGGTATGTCAGCCGCGCTGCTGGGCGCCGCCGTGAAGATGAGCCTGAGCCGGGCGATCACCGAACAGACAAGCCTTCGGCCGCCGGGCGGCGGTCTGCCGCGCCCCGGCCAGATCGTCGGCGCTCTCGCCCGCCGTCTGACGCCTCATCTGCAGGCGCTGGGCAGTTTCGTGACCATGGCTTATTACAGGATCGATGCCGAGCGTCGGCACGCGACTTACGTCGGCCTGGGGCACACAGAGGCGTTGCTGGTCGATCCGGCGCGCGGGCAGCATCGCTTCCTTCCGAATCAGTTTCCGCCACTCGGTGTGCTGGACGAGATGACCGTGCACGAGTCGACGGTTTCGCTCGAGTACGGAATGTCGCTGCTCCTGTACTCGGATGGCATCACCGAGGCCACCGCCCCGCTCGGCGAGCAGTTCGGAACGCAGCGGCTGGTCGAGGTCGTGCGCGAGGCCGTGGGACGTCACCGCCGTGCTCCGGTGGCTCTTCAGATCCTGCGCCGGGAGGTCGGGCGCTTCCAGGCCGGCTCGACGCGACAGGATGACCTCACAGCGGTTCTCGTCGGCATCGGCAGACAGGGGGATGCCGACGCACTGGGCTTCGGAACCGTCGAGCTTCAGCCTGACCTCGGGGAGATCACGCGGCTGCGTCGTGTGCTCGCCGCGGGCACGGACTTCCCGCACGTAAATGAGTCGGACCGGCACGCGATCGAACTCGGCGCTGTCGAAGTCTTCACGAATATCGTGCGCCACGGCCGGCAGGGCCTGCAAGGCGCGCCGGTGGTCGTCACGGGTGAGGTCGCCGCCGGTCACGTGCACCTGATCTTCGAATCGTTCGGAGAAGCCTACAACCCCCCCGCCACCCCGCAGCCGGATTGCTCGGGGCAGAGCGAGGGAGGGTTCGGGCTGTACATCATCCACTCCCTGTTCGACGAGGTGACGTACGGCCACGACGACGGCGTGAACCGGATCGAGTTGCGCCGATTCACCGGAGGCGGCCGCGGCGCCCTCCCTCCCGCTTCCGTGGCACCCGCCCCGGCGCTGGCCGACGCCTGAGCGGCGCGGCACGACATGTAAGCGGCAGAGCCGCCGGCGGACGCCGGATGCCCGCCGTCGGGCAGCGGGCTTTCAAGAACCCTGGGGTATGGCCGTCCCGGACTGTATCCGTTGCTCACCCGGGAGTCTCTTCGATGAAGTCACCCAGACACGGCCGCTGCGGCCGCCTCTTTCCTGTTCTGACCTGTCTCATACTGCTCGGCGCCTGCGGTGGCGGAGGCGGCACGGCCCCCGCCGGTGCGGGCGCGGGGAACGGCACCGTCAAGAATCTCGCGGTGCCCTCGCAGATTTCGGTCGTGACCGCAACCGAATGATCGCGCCAGCCAGGAGAAAACCGATGCAAGCGAATCACGATCCGAAGTCGCCGGCTGCCATCCTGCGGCGCGTTCTGCTCTCGCTGGCCATCGGCGTGCCGATGGCCGCGCTCGCGGCTCCGCCCGCGAGTTCGCCCTACGCGACCGACGCTCAGGAAAGCTATGTGCAGGACGAAACCGGCGAGGCGATCGGGACGGTGAACATGATCATGTGCTTCATGAGCAGCATGCGTCCGGATCAGATGATCAACGAAGGCGACTACGTCGCCATGATCGACCGGAATCGCTGCGAGTCGCGCTCGAGCCAGGAGGACGGTGCCGCTCCGGATTACCTGCGCGCCGTCGTGAACTCCTCGCGCTCCGGTGAGAGCGATCCGATGACCGCGCGCGTGTGGCTCGAGAACCGGGAGGGCGACCAGGAGTTCGACATCTACGTGCGCACGCAGTTGACCGAGGGCGCGTCGGCGTCGATGCCGTACGGTGCCTTTCGCCTGGAGTTCGGTGCCCAGCCCCTGCCGGGGCAGGGCAACCCCTTGATGCAGGGTTTCCTGCAGGCGGCTGCTGACGGAATCAGCTTCGTCGAGCGCGGCTACTGGAGCGGCGTTCCCGAAGTGACGCAACTGTCGTTGCAGTCGGCCGGTGGTGACGCGGGCAGCGGGGCCTTGCGCTACCCGGTCTGGGGAACCTCGTCTTCGAGGACGGTGACCTTCGGTTTCAATGCGACGCACTTCCGGCGCAGTGACGGGACCAACGACCGCTGCTTCTCGAGATCGCTCGCCCAGGCCAAGACCTCCGTGTGGCGCTACGGACTCTACGACGAAGTGACCGGCGCGCGACTCGATCGCAACAGCGGCTTCCCCTTCCGGGCGACCATCGACGGACGCGAGGTACACGGCTACATCGGTTACCACGGGCTGTCGGCCCGGCCGGACGATCTCGCCGGACTCGTGAGCGGGTCCACGATCACCCGCGAAGAGCGCGACGGCGCCGGGGCGGACTACACGCTGGTACGCAGCGGCGGCAAGCTCGTCCGCCACACACAGCGGCGTCGCGCGCTGGCCGAAGCGGACGGGCTTCGTTTCGAAACCTGGGCGGATGCGGCCTGGCCTGGCCTGCCCCCTGCGCTGGCCAACCAGAATGTCGCGATGAGCTGGGACGAATCGAATCAGAGATTCGTCATCCTCGCGAAGATGGAGTGCGGCGGCAGCGGGTGCAACTTCGTGGATCTGCAGACCCCCGTGGGAATCGATGGTGCGACGATGGCGGCGGCGGTTCCCTATGGCGTGTCCGGTCACGCGCCACAGCTGAACGGGCAGGTGCACATTCCGGCGGCCGCCATGACCGATTCGGGCCAGACGTTCAGCTATCGTGCGAGCCGGGTGATGGCGCCGGGCGAAATGGCGGCAGGCACCCAGCTGCACTGCATCAGCGATTGCCCCAACGGCTTCGAGATGTCGAAGCTTGAGTCGGGACTCGCCACCGACCCGTTCGGGCCGACGGCGTTTCGCAACGAACCGGTGGCACCGGGCGCGGTCGTTTCGTACGAGGTCGATGCCGGCGGCGCGGTGACCCTCGGCGGTGTACCGGTGGTGTATGCCGGGTCTCCCGACTCACTGGACGGGTCCAGCTATCGCTGGGGTATCCAGTCCGGTCGCATGGTGACCGATCTCGGCGTGCTCGAGTGCTCGCCGGGGGCCGGGCAGTATTGCGCGTTCCGCGCGGACGAGCAGAGCGAGTACTACACCTGGGAGACGGGACCGAACCCGTGGAACGGCTACGCTGGTGCGCGTGACGCACAAGGCAACCTGGTCTCGTTCGAGCAGCCGATGCGGGTGACATGGCTGGTGCCGGACGATGCAGGGTCCTATGGCGAGTACGCCGGCAAGAGCCTCGTGCTGCAGTACAGCGGCTTTGGCGACCTGCACGGTCTCCCGTCCTACTGCGTGGATCCGGCCACGAATGCCGAGGTGCCCTGCGGGACGAACAACGCGCGCTGGGTGCCGGAACTCACCATTCCGCTGGATGCGACCGACGGTCTGGTCACGGTCGAGGGCGGCAGCGAACGGTATCTCGTCAAGTGGCTCGACCGCGAGGTCCGCTTCGCCCAGGTCGCGGCGGCGGAATGCAACGGGATCGCGCTGGGCGACGTGGCGTCGTTGCCGGACACGGCTTCGCTCGTCAACCCCAGCGATCCGGCGTCCGACGCCTACATCGGGCCCAAGCCCGCTGTGAGCGCCGCGCCGAGCGTGATCGACGGAGAGTTGCAGGACTGACACCGGCCGGCACCCGTCCGCCCCCCGCATCGGCTGGTGTAGGCTTCGGACGGTCCGGGAACACGAGTGAACGGGCGGGCCGGCAGGCTTCGCCCGTTCGCGTTCATATCACCTGCAGAACGGGAGGAGACGCATGACCCACGACGATCGCAAGACGGTCCTGATCACGGGGGCCGGATCGGGCTTCGGTCTGGGGGCGGCTCGCGCGCTGGCCGCCCAGGGGCACGAGGTCATCGCCGGCACGTTGACGGATGTCGAGGCCGAACGCCTGCGTGACGAAGGTCTGCCGGCCGCGCGCAGGATCGACATCACGCAAGAGGCCGATGTCGCCGCGCTCGAGGGCCTGGAGATCGATGTGCTCCTGAACAACGCGGGGCGTGGTCAGCTCGGCGCGCTGGCCGAGGTGCCGATGCCGCTGGTGCGCGAGGTGTTCGAGGTCAACGTGTTCGGCACGCTGCGGGTCACCCAGGCCGCGCTCGTGGGAATGCGCCGCCGCCGGCGCGGTCGCATCATCATCGTCTCGTCGATCGCCGGGGTGTTCTCCGGCGCGTTGTCCGGCCCGTACGCGATGACCAAGCACGCCCTCGAGGCCATGGCCAAGTCGCTGAAGGCCGAGATGCAGCCCT
>JAUIAI010000079.1 GCA_030425615.1 Gammaproteobacteria bacterium | reverse complement strand
GCACCTTCTGGAAGCCGAACGTCATGTCCGGCTTCGGGCAGCACCACTCGGCCGCGTCGATCACACCCTTCTCCAGCGCCGGCAGGATGTCACCTCCCCCCATGGCCACCGAAGCCACGCCGATGTCCTTGTAGATCTGACCCGGGATGCCCGGGGGCGTGCGGAAGCGCAGCTTGCGGAAATCCTCCATGCTGTTGATCGGCTCCTTGAACCACCCGAGAGCCTCGGGGCCGACCGGCTGAAGGATCAGGCCCTTGACGTTGACCTTCATCTCCTTCCAGAGCTCGTCGTAGAGCTCGCGGCCACCGCCGTTCATGTACCAGGACAACCAGGCGAAATTGTCCATGCCCACGCCGGCGCCCGCCGACGGAGAGCCGAACAGCATGGCCGCCGGATGCTTGCCGGACCAGTAATGGGTCCAGGCGAATCCGCCCTCGATCAGCCCTTTGTCCACCGCGTCCAGGGTTTCGCTGACGGGCACGACCGCACCGGCGGGAAGGACCTCGAACGTGACCGTGCCGTTGGTGAGGCCGGTGACGTCGTCCGCGAACTGCTTGAGCATGATGACTTCGTCGGCACTGGTGGGGATGACCGACTGGATGCGGATCTTGACATTGGCGTCAGCCGCCTGCACGACCGGGCTGGCAACGACGGCGGCGCCGACGGCACCCGCGACGAGACCGCGGCGCAGGCCACCGGGAACGGACTGAAGCCACTGCGAAAGTTTCAGCATGGGATGTCTCCTCTGTTGGAAGCACTCGGAATGAAAGCGCTTGCAACATCTTGCGCGTCATCGGGACGACGGGTCAATGTGCAGCGCAGCAATGCTTGCAAGCGCTTTCAATGGTGCTATGGTGCTCGTGGGGAAGGATCGTTCGGCAGATGCACACGGCAGGCGCGCCGTCGATCCGGCCGTTTTCACGGTAGTGAACCCTCGCTGCCGGTGTCGTTTCACCGAACCGATGAGTCCGTTCGAAGAATCTCCCCGCGTGCCCCCGCCGCATGCGCCGGCCCGGCTCGCGGACGTGGCGCGCGAGGCCGGGGTGTCCCTGGCCACGGCGTCGCGCGCCCTGTCGGCGCCGGACATGGTTCGCGAGCAGACGCGCGAGCGGGTGCTCGCGGTCGCGGCCCGGCTCGGGTACGTCCCCCACGGCGCCGCCCGCGCGCTGGCCTCGCAGCGAACCCGCACGATCGGCGCGGTGTTCCCGCCACTGGAGAACCCGATCTTCGCCACCGGAACCCACGCGCTGGCGCAGACGCTGGAAGTCCACGATTACACATTGCTCCTCGCCACGCACGACGACGACGACGAAGCCGAGATGCGGGCGGCGCGTCGTCTGATCGAACGGGGGGTCGACGGTCTCGTGCTGGTGGGGTTGCGTCACCGGCCGGAGTTGTTTGCACTGCTCGAGGCCAGCGGAGTGCCGTTCGAATGCACCTGGGCCGCGGACTCCGCCAGCGAGCGTTACTGCGTCGGCGTCGATCACCGCGAGGCCTCGGCCGTGGCGTGCCGCCACCTGCTCGGTCTGGGCCATCGGGAAATCGCCGTGATCGCCGGTCAGCTGGATCGGAATGATCGCGCGGAGGCACGCATGCGGGGGGTGCTGCAGGCGATGGCGGAGGCCGGCATCAGCCTGCCGCCGCAACGTATCGTGCAGGCGCCCTTCAGCATCGCCAACGGCCGTCAGGCCCTTGCCCGGCTCCTCGACGAGGCGCCGGGGTTCACCGCGCTCATCGGGGGCAATGACCCGCTGGCACTGGGCGCACTCATCGAGTGTGCCGCCCGCGGAATCGACGTGCCGCGAGAGATGTCGGTCGTCGGCTTCGACGACATCGCCCTGAGCGCGCAATGGAACCCGTCGCTGACCACGATGCGGATTCCGTCGGCGGAGATCGGACGGCTGGCCGGCATGCGCCTGCTCGCGAGGCTCGCGGGTCAGCAGGTTCCCGTGGTGCAGTGCCTGGACAGCGAACTGGTGCTGCGCGCCACCACCTGTCCGCCGGCGCGGTAGGCGCCGGTGCGGTCTGCCGGCCCGGAGAAGTGCGCGACGGCGGATCGCCGGCGTTACTGTCCCCCGTTGCCCACGACCGCGGACAGCGCCATGTTCTGAACGACGGGCCGAAGACCCTGACGCTGCTTCGGAGCCTGCATCATGAACAGCACCAGCGTCTGGTCGGCGGGGTCGGCCGCATAGAGGGTACCGGCGGCGCCGCCCCAGTAGTAGAGGCCCTTGTGCCCGAGGCCGGGATCGATTCCCTCGTGAACGCGGACTCCGAAACCCAGGCCGAAGCCGAAGCCCTGGCCGACGAAGTAGTACTTGCCGCGCTTGATGCGATCACCCATGTGGTCGGCGGTCATCAGAGCGACCGAACGCGGCGACAGGATCCGGACGCCTTCGAGCTGCCCGCCGTTCATCAGCATCTGCGCGAAGCGGGCGTAATCGATGACCGTGGACATCAGACCGCCGCCGCCGCTTTCGAAGGCGCGTTTCTCTCGCGGATCGAACATGTCGAACTGGCCGATCTTGCGGTCCTCGGGAACGGCCTCGGCGATGCGGGCGTGATCGCCCGGGTTCTCGACCCGGAATCCGGTGTCCTTCATACCCAGGGGATCGAATATCTTCGCCTTGAGGACCTCGCCGAGTGGCTTGCCTTCGATGACCTCGATCAGCGCGCCGAGCACGTCGGTGGCCCGGCTGTACTCCCAGGTCGTTCCGGGTTGATGCTCCAGCGGAAGCTTGCCGAGCGCACGCGAGACCTCGCGATTGGTCATGTCGCCGAACGCGCCGTTGACCTCGTTGAGGGCAGTCCGGGCCGGCCCTTTGCCGAAGAAGCCGTAGGTGAGCCCGGCGGTATGCCGCAGCAGATCCTGAATGGTGATCGGCCGCCTGGCGGGTTCGGTCTGGATCTTGCCGTCGGCGTCGACCCCGGTGGCCACCGTCATCTTCTCGAACTCGGGCAGATAGGCCGAGACCGGGTGGCTGAGCAGGATCTTGCCCTCCTCGAGCAGCATCATCGTCGCCACCGAAGCGATGGGCTTGGTCATCGAGTAGATGCGGAACAGGGTGTCCTCGCTCATCGGCTCGCCGTCCGGGGCGCGCCGGCCCAATACGGACAGGTGACCGATCCTGCCGTTGCGCATGATCAGCGTGACGGCTCCGGGGAACTGGCCGGCGTCGATGCGGCTTCGCAGCAGGTTGTCGAGCCTTTCGAGCTGTTCGGGATTCAGACCCGCAGTCTCTGGGTCGACGCGTTCCAGGGCTGCAGCGCAGACGGTGCTGAAGGTCAGGGTGATGGCCGCGACGAACGCGGCGAGGTTGCGCCTCATGTCTCCTACCTCTCGTTCTGATTGTTCGTAGTGACACGCGCGGATGCCCGCGTCCGCGGGCATGGTCTCACGTCGAAGCGGGGCGGGCAATGCGGCCGCGCCGCTGTCCGCCCGTCCGTGAGCGATCCCGAACGGGCCGCCGTCCGGGATCGAGAATCTCAGCCCCGAACGTTCACGTGCATGTCGTCGATCGAGAAGGTCCCGGGTGACAGCGCCGATCCCGTGAACTTGACCTCGGAGACACCGACTGCATGGCCGGACAGATCCCAGAGGCCGGGGCCCAGATGCGGCCAGCACATCCAGCCGCCCGCGGTCTCCGCCTGCGTGCCGGTGCCGGTGCCGGCGACGATCCAGGGTCCGCTGCTGGGGGGCGTCTCGGCTGGGCGGTAGCAAACGCGCGCACCCGATGCGCTGAGGATGCGCACACGGTTCAGATCGAAGGCGAGCCGCGAGTGATCGTAGGGACGGTCGGCTCGCAGACGCAGCACCTCGTCGTGCCAGTGAACGGTCGCGTGCGTGCGCGGTTCGGTCGCCACGTCGCGCAGTTCGCACTGGCCGTCATCGTCGATGATCGCCGGCGTGGCATTCAGGTCGTTGCACGGTTTCAGGTCCGGGTCCTGGTAACCGATGTGGAAATGGCCGTACTTGCTCCAGCGCAGATCGAGCGCCTGACCGGCGCCGCCGCACTCCTGGTACCAGGGGATCATCGTTCGGTCGAACCAGTAGGCGACCGAGACCATCTGAAGCGCTCCGGCATCGGTGAAATCGAGGACGCAATCGTCGGCGCCGGCCTGCAGCGGCGGACGTGCGACGAGTTCCCGGGCGGCCCCCGGCGCGCGCGTCGTGGCCGGCGAAGACACGAGGTCCGACGGGGTTGCGAACGACGCGCGGGCAGTGACCGCACCGTCCTCCGGAACCGGCGCGGGCGGTTGCATTGCGATATCGGATGTGACCACGGCGGACATGTCGTGCATGTGGTGATCGGCCGGTTGCTTCTTCGGCGTGGTGTGGAGTGTCTGCCTCGTCTCGATGGGCTGTGCCGTCGGGGGCGCGACGGCCGTGAGCGACGAAGCGGAGACGGATCGCGCGGTTTCCTTCGGGGTCGCCGCGTCAGTCTGTGGCGCCGATATCGCGCCGGACTCCGTGGGATCCGCCTCGCCGCAGGCGGTGAGCATGGCGACCGCGACGATGAGCGGCGCGCTCGCGAGGAGGAAACGGTGATCGGCGGGCATGGCGTTCTTCCGGGGCGGGGGTTCACCCTGGGTCGCTTCCGGCCGCCGGACGGTTCACTGCGGCGGTCGTCGGGGCGTCCGGTCGGCCTCAGTGCCCGGGCGGGAAGGCGCCCGCCGGATCCGCCAGCCCGCTGGTGATGTCGGCCGCGGCCTGCCGGAGCCGCTTGACGAGTTCGTCCACGTTGAGCAGTTCGAATCTGTGGCGCGGAACCACGGCGCAGAGGCTGGCCACCGGCTTCCCGTCCGTGCCGGACACGGGGACGGCAACACCGGCGTTATGAGGGTCGAGTTCCCCCTCGCTGACTCCGAAGCCGTTCCTCCGGACCGTGCGCAGCCGGCGGCGCAGTCGCTCCCAGGCGGCTTCCGCTTCAGCACCGACAGGAGCTTCCGTCTCGAAGAGCGCCCTCTGGCGTGCCCGCGGCAGGTGGGCGAGCAGCGTGATGGACGGCGTGCCACGCAGCACCGGCATGGGACGGCCGCGTCCATACGAAATGTCGATGGGTTCGGCACCCTGCACCAGGTGCAGCGTGATCATGCGCTGACCGAGTAGCGCCACGAGCGTCACCGAGAAGCCGGTGCGGCGGGCGAGACTCTCCATCTCGGGCCGGGCCGCCCGAAGCAGCGGGTCCGTGATACGCATCTGGTAATCGAGTTCGATGATGCGGGCACCCAGGGTCACACGGCTTTCGCCCGTCCGGCGCAGCAGGCCGGCAGCCACCAGCTCGCGAACATACCGGTAGCTCGTCGGACGCGAGATGCCCAGCGACTCCGCGATCTCGTCGGGCGTGATCTCGGGTCGCCCGGGCGTCAGCAGGTCGAGCACCGCGAGAATGCGGGTCAGGCTCGAGGTGGTCATGGCTTCAGGGTAACGCTGCGAGCAGGGTCTCGAGCGATTCCGCGTCGTCTGCCGTGCCGACGATGTACCGATCGGGCCGGATGAGGACGGCACGCGTCGAACGTTCACGCAGTGCGGCGGCCAGCCCGACGGCGTCGGCGTCGATCATGCGCACCCGGTCTTCGCGGATGGCGTACGCCCGGGCATCGGTCGCGAGTCGTGTGGCCGCCTCCGTTTGCAGGCCGTCGCCGACGATCAGCGCGAAGCGGTGACCGATCGCGTCGTCCATGAGGCGTCCGTCCGCGAGTCTGGGCTGGCTGAAGAGGGTGCCCGCGTGGCGGCCGTCGCCCGTGTGAACGCCGGGCCCCAGCACGGGCTGGGGGAAGGCGAACAGCTCCGGTCCCGTCTGCGCGAAGCGACGGTCCCGTTCGGCGGCGATGTCCGGGTCGGTGGTCTGGATGACGTCGCCGACCCTGACCGCCAGTGCGATGAACTCGCGAACATGGGGTTCGCGCTCGCTCTCGTAGGTGTCGAGCAGCGTCTCGGATGCGCCTCCCTTCAGCACGAGCGCGAGCTTCCAGGCCAGATTGGCCGCATCGCGTACGCCGGCACACATTCCCTGGCCTAGGAAGGGAGGCGTCTGGTGCGCCGCGTCGCCGGCAATGAGCAGTCGTTGGCGACGCCAGCCCTTCGCGATCAGCGAGTGAAAGGTGTAGATGGCGGATCTCTCGATGCGCGCGTCGCCCGGACGGATCCAGCGCTCGAGCAGCGCCCAGACTGATGCCGGTTCAGCGATCGTGGCGTGATCGTCCCCCGGCATCAGCATGATCTCCCAGCGGCGTCGTCGCCCCGCCATGTTGACCATGGTCATCGGTCGGGCCGGGTCGCAGAGCTGGACCGTGTACTCGGGCAGCGCCACCTCCCTTTCCATGATCATGTCCAGGCACAACCAGGGCTGATGCAGCCCGAGATCGTCCATCGCGCTGCCGATGCAGCGTCGCAGCAGCGAGCGTGCGCCGTCGCAGCCCACCACGACTCGCGCACGGATCGCAGGCGGTGCAGGATCGGGGGCCTGCCCGGTCGGAGTCTCGTCCCATTCGTCCGGCGGGGCCGCTTCGAGGGTCAGGAGGACATCGTGCTCGCCGGGTTCGACGGTTCGCACCGCGTGACCCAGCCAGACCCGCACGTTCGGCCAGCGCGCCAGTCCGGCGCGCAGCACACGCTCCAGATCCGGCTGGTGGAAGTACCAGTTGTTGGCGAAGCCGTGGGGGCCGGGTTGCTCGCTGCCCGTTCTCACGAGCAGGGTCTGCCCCGCCGCGTTCTCGAAGTGCATGCCCTGCGTTCCCGCGCGCACGAACGGCTCGATCCGATCCATCAGGCCGAGCGACTGGAACACGCGCATCGTCTCCCCGTCGAAGTGCGCCGCGCGTGGCAGGGGATAGACCTCGCGGGAGCGCTCGATGACGGCGACGTCCAGCCCCTGCTCGCCGAGCAGGTTCGCGAGCACGGCGCCCGTCGGACCCAGGCCGACGATGGCGACGTCGAACGTGTCCGCTCGCGACGGCTCAACGGGCACGGGGCGGCTCCGACTGTTCGGCGCGCATACGCTGCGCGAGCCGCGCGCGCCATTGCCCGACCGGTTCGAAACCGGGAAGTGCGCGCGCATGGATCTCGACCCTGGCCATCAGGTCGTCGTCGTCGAGCGACAGGTCCACGGGAACCGCCAGAGGCTGGCTGACATACCAGGGCGTGTCGAAGAAGACCTCGATGCGGTTGCCCTCCGGATCGCGGAAGTACAGCGACACCGCGTTGCCGTGCGTGACCGGCCTCAGTTCCGTGACCGGTTCTTCGTCCAGCAGCGTGCGCAGGCGACGCAGAGCGTCGAGATCCGGTACGCGGAACGAAATCTGGTTCACGATGTTGAAGCCGGACGACTCGGGCCGTCCGGCTGCCAGGACCAGCTGGTGATGCTCGCGCGGGTCGCGCGACAGGAACACGAGCTGCACGCTGGTGCCGTCCGGCCGCTCGAGCAGGCCCTCGTCAGTCACCGTGAAACCGAAGGCCCGCGTGTAGAAGGCGCGCATGAGGGCGAGATCGGTCACGTAGATGCCCAGGTGACTGAACTGCAGATCGGGCGCGGTACTCATGGCGGGCTCCTCTGGAAAAGGGACCGAAGTCGAGATTGGTCTGCCGTATTTCGCTCGATTGAGACAAGATTTTGACAGAAATATTGCGTGATGAGAATATCAACATTTTATTGGGGGCGACAATGCGATTGACCAGCTTCCGCGTCGACGGACGCGATACCTTCGGCATCGTGGGCGACGAGGGCGTCATTGACCTGGCTGCGCGGCTCGGCGTGACCACCCTGCGTGAGGCGCTCGGACGCTTCGGGCTCGACGAATTCGCGAAGCACTCCGGGCATGCGCCGGACGCGCCGCTGGGGGACGTGACCTGGCTGCCCGTCATTCCGGACGCCCACCGCATCTTCTGCATCGGCCTCAACTACGAAGAGCACCGTCTGGAGACCAAACGCGAACCGACCGAGAACCCCACGGTCTTCCTGCGCCTCGCCAGTTCGCAGGTGGCTCACGAGCAGCCGCTCGTACGGCCGCGCGAGTCGACACAATTCGACTACGAAGGCGAGATCGCGGTGGTCATCGGCAAGGGAGGCCGGAGAATCCGGCCGGAGGACGCCTGGTCACACGTCGTCGGCTATGCCTGCTACAACGACGGGTCCGTTCGCGACTGGCAGCGTCATACCACGCAGTGGATCGCCGGCAAGAACTTCGTCGGGACCGGCGGATTCGGGCCGTGGATGGTCAC
>JAUIAI010000078.1 GCA_030425615.1 Gammaproteobacteria bacterium | reverse complement strand
GCCCCGCCGGCGCATCCCGCGGGGGTGTGGCCGTTGCGAGCGGAGCTGGAGCCGGGCCACCTGCCCACGCCCGGGGATCTGGCACTCGCGACCGACGGCTGCACCGCGCCCCAGGCGGGCGGGCGGACCGCGGCCGAGGCGCGTCTGCACCGGTTCCTGCAGGAGGACGGCCGGGCGTACGCCAAAGGCATCTCGTCACCCCTGACCGCGGCGGAGGCAGGCTCGCGCATGTCACCCTATCTCGCGTTCGGCGTGATGTCACTGCGCGAGCTGGTGCAGGCCTGCGAGGCGCGGCGTGCGCAGGCACCGCACGGCTGGGCGATGTCTCTACGGGCGTTCGCGGCGCGTCTTTCCTGGCGCGACCACTTCATCCAGAAGCTCGAGAGCGAACCGGCGCTGGAGTTCCGCAACCTGCATCCGGCATATGACGGCTTGCGACCCGAGCCCGGCGACGCCGCCCTCCTCGAGGCCTGGTCCGCCGGACAGACCGGCGTGCCGTTCGTGGACGCATGCATGCGCAGCCTGCGGGCCACGGGATGGCTGAATTTCCGGATGCGGGCGATGCTGATGTCGTTCGCGAGCTATCAGCTGTGGCTGCCCTGGCGCGCACCAGGTGAGCATCTGGCGCGCCAGTTCACCGACTACGAACCGGGCATCCACTGGCCCCAGGTGCAGATGCAGAGCGGCACCACGGGCATCAACACGATCCGCATCTACAACCCGGTCAAGCAGGGTCTCGACCACGATCCGACGGGGATTTTCGTACGGCGATGGGTGCCCGAACTCGGGGTGGTGCCGGATGCCTGGGTGCACACGCCGTGGGAATGGCCTGCGGCGGGGGCGATGCTGGAAGGTCGGTATCCCCGTCCGGTGGTCGACCTGGCCGCGACCGCCCGCCTGGCGCGCGAGCGCACCTGGGCCGCACGCCGCGCGCCGGGCTACCGTGAACTGGCGGACGAGATCCAGCGGCGGCACGGAAGCCGCCGCAGCGGCATCGCGGATCGCGGCCGCCGCCGTTCGGCACCGGCGCCGGAAGGGCACGCGTTGAAGGGCGTCGGCGTCGGTGGAGGCCGCTCAGGGGGCACGCATCGATCGGCGCCGGCCGCGCAGCTCGATCTGGATCTCGGGTGAGCACGGCACGCATGCGCAAGCGCGACGGGCTGCCCACCAAGGTCTGCCCGGTCTGCGCCCGGCCCTTCGCCTGGCGCCGCAAGTGGGCCCGTCACTGGGACGAGGTTCGCTACTGTTCGGAGCGTTGTCGGCGGCAGCGGCCGCGTTCGGGTGTGCCGGCGTGACGCGCGCAGACTTACCGGCATGAAGTTCGCGCATCGTCCTGTGGCCGGACACGGCCCCTTCGCCTGTCCTCCGAGCCGCGAGGCCGTGCAATCGACCCTGCGGGCCTTCGTTCCACACGCCGCGGACGACTATGCGCGTTGGCGCAATCACGACCCGGCGCCCGACGGCGCCCGGCATGTGTCCATGCTCTCGGGGGCGCTGCGCCACCGGCTGATCCTGGAGCGCGAGGTGCTGGCCGCCGTGCTCGCCGAGCACGGGCCGGTGCGCGCGCGCAAGTTCGTCGAAGAGGTCTTCTGGCGGCTGTACTTTCGCGGGCGGCTGGCGCACGAGCCGGCGATCTGGCGGGCCTACCTTCGAGACGTGCGTGCATGGGGCGGTGAATTGCGGACCGACGGCGCGTTGCACGCGCGCTGGCTCGACGCCTGCGAGGGCCGGACCGGCATCGCGTGCTTCGATGCGTGGGCGCGCGAACTCCGTGAAACCGGCTATTTGCACAATCACGCGCGCATGTGGTTCGCGAGTATCTGGATCTTCACGCTGCGTCTGCCATGGGCGCTCGGCGCAGATCTCTTCATGCGTCGTCTGCTCGACGGCGACGCACCTTCGAACACGCTCTCGTGGCGGTGGGTCGGGGGCCTGCACACGGTGGGGAAACACTATCTGGCCACGGCGGGGAACATCGAGCGCTACACGAGCGGGCGCTTCGCCCCGGGCGGCCAACTCGACGAGGCCGCCGGGCCGCTGGATGCGGCAGCGGATGCCCTGGCGCGCGCGGAGGCAGAACAAGCCGGCAAGGCGTGCTCCGGGAGCCGCGACGAATCGGATCCGTGGTGCATCGAGGTTCCGCCCGTCGCCCCGCCACCGGCCGGTCGCATCGGGCTGCTGATCACGGAGAGCGACGGGCTCCCGGAGTCCTGGCCGCTCGACGGGAGTCACCATGTCGTTGCCGTCGCCGCGTTACGGTCGGCACACCGCCGCTCGCCCCTGTCGAGTCTCCTGCCCGGTGAGCCGTCTGCCGCCGCCGGAGCGCCGGTGCTCGGTTATGCCGGGTCCGCACTCGCCGATGCAGTCGAACGGACGATGACGTGCTGGAGCCTGGAGGCCGGGCACACGGCCGTCACAGTGCAGGACGGCCTTTCGACGGACGCCCTGGCGATTCTCCGCGGCGATATGCGTCCGGGCGAAGCGCCATCGGTCGAAGCGATCGGCGCCTGGGCCAGGCGACAAGGGCTCGATGCTCTGCTCGTCGCGGATCCCGCGCCGGGGCCGGAGGCGGACGAGCTCGCGGCCTTCGTCGCGCGCCTCGAGGCCGCCGGCGTTCCCGTGACCCGCTGGCGGCGACCCGAGGACGCGGATGCCTGGCCGCGGGCGAACGCCGGCTACTTCCGGCTTCGCAAGTCGATCGACTTCCTGCTGGACCGCTGGGGCCTCTGATGTCCGGCCGCCGCGGCGTCAGCCGAGGTATGTGCGGAAATGCGCGATCGTGCGCTCCCAGGCCAGCTTGGCCGCCTGCTCGTCGTAGCGTGGCGTCGAGTTGTTGTGGAAGCCGTGCCGCGTGCCCGGGTACAGATGCCGCTCGTAGGTCTTGCCGTGCGCCTTCAGCGCCGCTTCGAAGTCGGGCCACATCGCGTTGATGCGCGGATCGTCCTCGGCGCTCTGGATCAGCAGCGGCGCCTCGATGTTCGGTACCGCGTCCGCGCTCACGGAGGCGCCGTAGAACGGAACGCCGGCCTGCAGGTCACCGCCCATGGTGGCCGCCAGATGGTTCACGGTGCCGCCGCCCCAGCAGAATCCCACCGCGCCCAGTTTGCCGTTGGCGGCCTCGTGCGTCTTCAGGGTGCGGGCACTGTTGAGCATGTCCGTCTTCAGCTTTGCCTGGTCGAGCTCGCGCTGCATCGCACGGCCGTCGTCGTCGTTGCCCGGATACCCGCCCGCCGGAAACAGACCGTCCGGGGCAAGTGCCAGGAAACCGGCCACCGCCGCGCGGCGGGCCACGTCTTCGATGTAGGGATTCAGCCCGCGGTTCTCGTGGATGACGAGTACGGCGGGGAAGGGACCCTCGCCGCTGGGGCGCACCAGGTAGCCGCGCATGCGGCCGCTGTTACCCCCCGGCGAGTCGTACTCGATGTAGTTGGCCTTGATGCGCTCGTCGGTGAACGAGATGGTCTGGGCCTGCGCATAGCGCGGCAGCAGGGCCTGCGCCATGGTGAGGCCCGAAACACCCGCCACCGTGATCGCGCCTGCGCGTTTCAGGAACTCGCGCCGGTCGATGCCGCCGTGACAGTACTCGTCGTAGAGATCGAAGATGCGCTGGTCGATGTCTTGCGGATTCATTCTGGAAGCCTCCTCGGGCCGGGAGCCGGCTGGCGGCGCTGCGCCCGTCCGGACCTCGATCATTGTCGGAGCCGCAAGCATCGGGGCAGGCGGGCCGTTACGACCGAACACCCCCATGCGGGCCGGGGATTTGCCGCGCCGGTGACGCCCGGCATGGCATCCCCGGCCGGTCCCGCATCAACGCGGCGCGGCTTCGGCCATGAAGGCCTTGATCTCGTCGGCCGCACGATCGATGTGAACGGCCGTGCCCACATGCCCGAGAGGCGACGAGAAGATCACGTGGCGCGCGCCGGCGATACCGTCTGCGATGGGTTTGATCGCCAGTTCCGCGGGAAACAGCTCGTCCTCCGCAGCGCCGACCGCCAGGACCTTGGCCTTGACGCCGGCGAGCCCTGGGCGCACGTCGTAGGTCGCCATGGCGTCGTTGCGCCAGACGATGTCGTTCGCGTCCATCTTGTCGCTGCCCAGCCCGGCGTCGGCCAGGCCCTTGAGCGCGTCCGCCTCGGTCTTGTAACGGGCGTCGTAGAACGCGTCACCGAAGTACCAGAGATAGGTGCCCATGAAGGCCCGCCGCATCGAAGCCTTGGGCTGCTCCGTGTAGCGGCCGTCCTGGTACGCGGGATCCTGCCGGATGGTGTCCGACATCACGCCGAAGATCCCCAGGTTGCGGCCGTCAGCCTTGACGCTCGCCGCGATCGGGATCGCCCACGACATCATGTCCGGATACTGGGTGATCCACTGCAACGTCTGATAGCCGCCCATGCTGATGCCGACCACCCCGGCCAGCTTCTCGATGCCGAGGTGCTCGGTGACGAGGCGGTACTGGGCCGTGATCATGTCGGCCAGCGTGTACTTGGGGAAATCCGGGCCGAGCCCGGAGGTGGACGGCGCGGACGATCCGGGGCTTCCCAGCGCGGTCGGGAAGATGACGTACCAGCGCGCGGGATCGAGCGGCATGCCAGGCGCCAGCAGCCCCTTGGCCAGACCGATGGTCTGCGCGTAGTTCCCGCTCCAGCCATGCGGATTGACCACTGCGTTGACGATGCGGCCCTCGGCGTCCCGCTCCGGGGTGCCGAGGGTGGCGTACTCCACGACCATGCGCGGCAGGGTCTGGCCGGACGCCAGTCCGAAGTCCGGGATCTCGAACGTGCTGGGCTCGAGTTTGATGTCCTGGGCGGAGGCCGTGGCGATGAATCCGGCCGATAGCACGGCCGCCACGGAGCGGAACCACTGGGTCATGAGCATGGGGGTGTCTCCTTCGTTCAAAGGTCACGGCGTCGTGCCGTGACCGCATTATCGGGGCAGGCGAAGTCGGCCGGGCCGCTTGGCTGCGCGGTCGGGTGCGGTCAGATCGCCAGTTCGAGCCGGCTGTTGACCAGGATTTCGGCCACCGAGGCGTGGTTCGGCAGCGCCAGTGCATAGGCCACGGTGGCGGCGATGGTCTCGGGCGCGATCTTGAACTGGCCGGCAGGAGGTGACACGCCTTCGGTCATGTCCGTCTCCACCAGCCCGGGACAGACGGCCGTGGCCCGTATGCCGTCGCTCCAGCCCGCCTGACGCAGCGCGTGCGACAGCGCCATGGCCGCGAACTTGGACGCCGAATAACCGAAGTTGCCCGGTCCGAGGACCCGCTTTCCGGCCAGGGAGGACAGGATGACGACCCTGCCGTGACCGCTCTCGCGAAGCGCCGGCAGCGCTGCCCGCACGAGCGCCAGCGGTCCCTTCACGTTGACCTGCCACATCTGGTCGAGCGCGTCGTCGTCGCCGGTTTCGAGGTCGACCGGCAGCAGGATGCCGGCGTTGAGCACCAGACCGTCGATACGGCCGAAATGCGCCTGCGCCGACTCGGCCCAGGCGGCGGCGGAGGCCTTGTCAGTGGCGTCCCAGTGATGCACGTGGAGGTCGTCGCCCAGGCCGTCGCGCGGCTGTGCTTCGGGATTGCGCACGCCCAGGCTGAGCCGGTAGCCGAGCCCGGCGAGCTCGCGGGCGCAGGCGAGGCCAATACCGCGGCTGGCGCCAGAGATCATGATGACGCGGTTGTCGGGATCGAGCATGACGGTCTCCTTCGGCTGGTTGATGTGTCAGGGCGTGGCCATGCGGGCGCGGCGCCGGCTGTTGAAGTCCGGGGCGTCGGCAGCGGCCAGCGTCCCGCCGCTTGCATCGGTGAACGCGATGCCCGCGTAGTCGCCGTCGGCCACCTGTCCGATCACCGCACGGTACTTGGGCATACCGCCGTTGTAGACGAAGTAGCGCACGCGGCCTTCCTCGTGTCCGTCGACATTCGAGTTGTATCCGGTGAACCAGCTCTTGGCCTTGCGCATGAGCAGCGTCTGGTACATCTCGGCCACGTGCGCGGACCAGGCCGCCTCGGCCGGAGCCGAGGGTTCGGCGAGCCCGAAACCGGCGGCTCGCATGTGCGTGATGAGGTTCGTGCACCAGTCGACGCCGACCTCGATGCCGCGCGGGTAGTTGGTCGACGCGGACCCGCTTTGCGGGCCGTTGGGCATCAGCATGTTGGGGAAGCCGTGCACCATCATGCCGAGATAGGTGCTCGGGCCGTCGCGCCACTTGTCGCGCAGCACCTGGCCGTCCCGGCCGCGGATGTCCACGTGGTCGAACGCGCCGGTGATCGCGTCGAAGCCGGTGGCGTAGACGATGACGTCGAACTCGCGCTCGCGCGTGCCCTCGGCCCCACGCGTTCGGATGCCGTGCTCGGTGATGCACTCGATGGGCGTCTCCGAGATGTCGACGAGCTCCACGTTGTCCCGGTTGTAGGCCTCGAAGTATCCGCTCTCCATGGGCACCCGCTGAACGCCGAAGCCGTGGTCCCTGGGAATGAGCTTCTCAGCGGTGACCGGATCCTTCACGCGTTGCCGGATGCGATCCGCGACGTACTCGGACAGCTCGGCATTGGCGGCCTCGTCGCTGAAGATCTCCAGGAAGTTCGCCAGCCAGATGGCGAAGCCCGGACGATCGTAGAGTTCGTCCCAGAGTGCCAGGCGCTCCTCGCGCGAGACCTCGTAGAAGCCCCGGCGGTCTGGCGTGTGCACGAAGCCGTAGGGCGAACGCTCGCAGGCCGCGAAGATCTCGTCGTAGCGTGCGCGGATGTCGGCCATCTCGGCTTCGGAGATCGGCGAGTTGTTCAGCGGCGCGGCCCAGTTCGGGCGGCGCTGGAACACTGTGAGCCCGGCCGCCTGCTCAGCCACCACCGGGATGAGCTGGATGGCCGTGGCGCCGGTGCCGATGACCGCCACGCGCTTGCCATGCAGAGAGACCGGTTCGCGTGGCCAGTGGAAGGTGTGGAACGCCGGTCCCTTGAACGACGCGCGCCCCGGGATGCGCGGCAGCGTGGGGGTGGACAGCAGCCCGAGCGCCATGACCACGAAGCGGCAGGTGAGCGTGCGGCCGTCCGAGACGTGAAGCCGCCAGAGTCCCGTGTCGTCGTCGAAATGCGCGGCCAGAACCCGGCAATCGAACTGCATGTGGCGGCGCAGATCGAGACGGTCGGCCACGAAGTTCAGGTAGCGCAGGTTCTCGGGTTGCGGCGAGAAACGCTCCTTCCAGTGCCACTCGTCGAGCAGCGTCTTCGAGAACGAATAGCCATAGGTGTAGCTCTCGGAGTCGAAGCGTGCGCCCGGGTAACGGTTCTTGTACCAGGTGCCGCCCAGGTCGGCCTCTCCCTCCAGGACGGTGGCGTCGATGCCGGCGTCGACGAGCCGCTTGATCATGTAGATGCCGGCCACGCCCGCGCCGATGACGACGACTTCGTGGTCGGGTGCGTGCCCGTCTGGCATCGGGTGTCTCCCTTCGTTTCGCGTGATCTTCGGGTATCGTAAGACGGTTCGGGCCGTGAGGCGATTCCGCCACCCTCGCACGGGTGGTCCTTCCGGTGTCGGCCACAGGAGACCCCCATGCACGAAGCCGAAATGTCCGCCATGGTGCTGCGCGAGTCCGGCGCGCCGCTGGTGCACGAGCACCGCAGCCTACCCCGGCCGGCTGCCGGCGAGGTCCTGCTTCGGGTCCTGGCGTGCGCCGTCTGCCGCACGGATCTGCACGTCGTCGACGGCGATCTGCCGAACGTCCCCCTGCCGCTGGTGCCGGGCCACGAGATCGTGGGTCGGGTCGAGACGGTGGGCGAGGGCGTGTCCGGCCTGACGCCCGGCGAGCGGGTCGGCGTTCCCTGGCTCGCCGCCACATGCGGGCATTGCCCGTTCTGCCATTCCGGACGCGAGAACCTCTGCGATGCACCGGCGTTCACCGGGTACACGCGTGACGGCGGCTTCGCCACCCACGTCACGGCGAACGCCGCCTACTGTTTTTCGCTCGAATCCCTGGCCATGGACGATGTTCACGCGGCGCCGCTGCTGTGCGCGGGGCTGATCGGCTGGCGTTCGCTCATGATGGCCGGCGACGTCGGGACGCTGGGTCTCTACGGATTCGGTGCGGCCGCCCACCTGGTCGCCCAGGTGGCGCGTCAGCGCGGGCAGCGCGTGTTCGCTTTCACCCGCGCCGGCGACACGGTCGCCCAGGCCCACGCGCTGGAGCTCGGTGCCGAGTGAGCGGGCGATTCCGACCAGGCGGCCCCCGAGCCGCTGGATGCGGCAATCATCTTCGCGCC
>JAUIAI010000077.1 GCA_030425615.1 Gammaproteobacteria bacterium | reverse complement strand
TATTGCGCCAGGAATCCTCCCCTGGCAAGCGCCAGGGGTGACGAAGGCAACGATAGGATCAGCGCAGGGCGCGTTCGGCGGCCACGTTGAGCAGCACGTTCACGCCCGGCAGGCTGCGTTCGAGCGTGGCGTGTTCGTGATTATTGTGCGTGATACCGTCCCGGCAGGGTGTGAAGATCATGGCGGTGGGCGCCACCCGGGCCATGAAGTAGGCGTCGTGGCCCGCCTGCGAGGCGATGTCCATCGAGGCCAGACCCAGCCGCGCGGCCGTGTCCCGCACCGCCGCGATGCAGTCCGCGTCGAAGATGTCCGGACGCCAGCTCCAGTGGTCGAGCTCGCGCATCTCGCACTTCGAGCGCTCCACGGCCTGCGCCATGGCCTCGCGGAACTCGGCGAGCATCGCGTCGGCCCTGGCCGGGTCCTCGTGGCGGAAGTCGCCGGTGAACTGCGCCCAGTCCGACAGGATGCCCGGCTTGTTCGGCCAGGCGACCAGCCGCGACGCGGTGCCCTTGCCGCCGCTGTCGTGATAGCGCCAGCCGATGTCGTTGGCGGCCACCGCGAGCATCGATGCGCCGACGATCGCGTTGCGGCGCTTGTCCATGGGCCAGGGGCCGGTGTGCGCGGTTTCTCCCGTGACTTCGACGATGACCCCGTGGGCGGCATAGCCGTGCGTGACCACGCCGACGTCGATGCCGGCCGCGTCGAGCAGCGGGCCCTGCTCGATGTGCAGCTCGAAGTAAGCGTCCACCGGGCGCTGGCCAACGGGGGCATCGCCCCGATAGCCGATGCGATCGAGTTCGTCCCCCAGCCGCCTACCGTCGTCATCGGTGCGGTCCAGGGCCCAATCGAGCGCATAGGCGCCGGCGAACACGCCCGAGGCCACCATCGGCGGCGAGAACCGCGCGCCTTCCTCGTTCGTCCAGGAGACGATTTCCACGGGGCGGGGGGTTTCAATGCCCTGGTCGTTCAGCGTGCGCACCAGTTCAAGACCCGACAGCACACCCAGAATGCCGTCGTAGCGGCCGCCGTTGACCTGGGTGTCCAGATGGCTGCCGACCATGACCGGTGGCAGCGATTCGTCGCGCCCGGGGCGCCTGGCGAAGATGTTGCCGATGGCGTCCACCGTCACCGTGCAGCCGGCTTCGCGGCACCACTGTACGAACTGGTCGCGCATGCGCCGGTCGTCGTCGTTCAGGGCCACACGGGCGAGCCCGCCGGGGCGGCCCACGCCGATGCCGGCCGAGACCTCGACCGTCTGCCAGAAGCGCTCGGGGTTGGCCTGCAGGGGAGAAGAAAGAGCGGTCATGGGGCGTATGGTTCCGTGATTCGGTGGTTCGGGTTCGCCGCGGCCCGCCGTCCGTGGTCCGGGCTGCGTGTCCCGGGGCGGGCCACGCCGGCGAAGGTCGGGACGCGGACGACAGGTCTGGCCGGCATTCGAGGTTCAGGCCACGGTATCGAGGACTTCGAGCACCGTGCCGAACATCTGGTCGAGGTGTTCCGGGCGCACGATCAGCGGCGGGCAGAAAGCCACGGCGTCGCCGACCGGGCGCACGAACACGCCGCTCTGCCAGCACTTCTCGAAGACCTCGAAGGCGCGCGCACCCGGCGCGCCGTCGCGTGGTGCCAGTTCGATGGCGCCGATCAGGCCCAGGTTGCGCGCGTCGATCACGTGCGGTCGCTCGGCGAATGCGTGTACGCCTTCCTCGAACTGTCGCACGATGGGGCCGTCGCCGTGATGCAGCAGGTTCTCCTCGGCATAGGTGTCGAGCGTGCCCATGGCCGCCGCGCAGGCCAGCGGATGGCCCGAGTAGGTGTAGCCGTGGAAGAACTGGATGCCGCCGCCCGGGGCGTTCATGAAGGTGTCGTAGACGGCGTCGCTGACGATGACACCGCCCAGCGGCGCGGAGCCGGACGTGACCCCTTTGGCGAAGGTCATGAGGTCCGGGGTGACGCCGAAGAACTGCGAGGCGAACGGCGTGCCCAGACGGCCCCAGCCGGTGATCACCTCGTCGAAGATGAGCAGGATGCCGTGGCGGGTACAGATGTCCCGAAGCCGCTGCAGATAGCCCTGGGGCGGCACCAGCACTCCACCGGCACCCGACACGGGCTCGACGATGACGGCCGCGATGTTCTCGGCGCCGTGCAGCGGGATGATGCGTTGCTCGAGTTCGTCCGCGAGTTCGGCACCCTGGTCGGCCTGGCCACGAACGAACGCGCGCGTGGACAGATCCTGGGTGTGCGCCAGGTGGTCCACATTCGGCAACAGACTGTTTCCGTAGGCTTTGCGATTGGTGGGGATGCCCGAGACCGAGATGCCCGCCAGGTTCACGCCGTGATAGGCACGCTCGCGCCCGATGAGCCGGTTTCGGGTGCCTTCGCCGCGCAGCCGCTGGTAGGCCAGCGCGATCTTCAGCGCGGTGTCCACCGCTTCCGAGCCGGAGTTCGTGAAGAACACGTGGTTCATGGTCTCCGGGGCGATCTCGGCGATCCGCGCAGCCACCTGGAAGGGCAGCGGGTGACCCATGGAGAACGACGAGGCGTAATCGAGCACTCCGGCCTGCGCGCGAATGGCCTCGACGATGCGCGGGCGGCAGTGACCGGCATTCACGCACCAGAGCGTGGCCAGGCCGTCCAGGATGCGGCTGCCGTCCGGCGCCACGTAGTACATGCCCTCGGCCGAACTCACCATGCGCGGCGCTTCCTTGAAGCGCTTGTTGTCGGTGAACGGCATCCAGTAGGGCTCGAGGGTCTTGCGATCGAGGGTGTCGGTGCTCATGGGGGTCTCCGCTTCGGTTGCAGGCATTGTGCACCGGCAGGGCGGGGCCGGTGAAGTGCCTGCACGCTGGCACAATCAGCGCCTGTCAGCCCCGCCCCGACAGGAGGCCCCCGATGTCCGAATCACCCGCCCGGCCACAGGCCGTTCCCACCGTCCAGATCGACAACGACCGCGTCAAGGTCACGGAGTGGCGCTTCGCTCCGAACGCCGAAACCGGCTGGCACCGACACGGCATGGACTACGTGGTCGTGCCGATGACCACCGGCGAGTTGCTGCTCGAAACCCCGGAGGGCGAAGTCCGGGCGCCGCTGACCGCGGGCGTGTCCTACACGCGGGGCGCCGGCGTCGAGCACAACGTGATCAACGCCAACGCGTACGAGTTCGTGTTCGTGGAGATCGAGGTCCGCTGACCGTCCGGTCAGGCTCCATGCAGGGGCGGGGGCGGGCTGCTCGCAACGCACGGCCGCACCCCAGTCACGGCACGATCTTCTCGCGACGAAAGCGGGTGAGCTGCTCGACGAACATCTGCTCGGTGTCGACGACTTCGTGGAACCCCGCCTGACGCAGCTTCGTCAGGTTGGAGATCACGTCCCAGCTCGTGCCGAACACGTAGTCCGCGAACGGCCAGGCCACCAGTTCCTCGTAGGTGTAGGGCTGCAGACCGTGGCGTTCGCGCAGTGACGACCAGAGTTCGCCCTTGTCGGCCATCTGCTCGGTCAGCGAGATCTGCTGCGGCTCGGCCATCGGCATGTCGAACACGGCGGCGATCTTCGGCCACAGGTTGCACCAACGGAACAGATCGCCGTTCGTGAGGTTGTAGGCCTCGTTCGAGCAGTGCGGCGTTTCGGCCGCCCAGTGTGCGGCCCGCGCGAACAGTTCCGACTCGGTCACCTGGTAGAGGTTGGTCCAGCCGCCCGACGCGCCCGGGAACCGCAAGGGCAGACCCAGCGCCTTGCTGATGGAGGCGTAGACGGCGATGGCGGGCACGATGCTCATCGCCGTGCCGGGCGCGAACCCGCACAGTGTCTGTGGGCGCAGTTCAACCCAGTCCCAGGGTTTGCCGTGCTGGCGCCCGGTGAGCCAGTCGATCTGGTCGAAGTAGTAGTCGGGCGGCATGTGGCGCGGGTCGCTCTCGCGAAACGGCGTGCGCAAGGGGCCCAGGTGGGTGCCGTAGTATTTGGTGCCGGTGATCAGCACCACGCGTCGCAGGCCCGGGCTGGCAGCCTCGATCGCACTGACCGAATTGGCGAGCAGATCGCGGTTCGGTCCCACGTTGCTGGCGAAACCGCTGGCTTTGCCGGTGGCCGGCTGGAAGCCCGCGAAGAACACGTGGGTGATGTCCGTGAGCGGCGCCAGCCGTTCGGTGCACTGCGCCGGATCGAGCAGGTCGACGGACACATGGGTGTAGCCTCTGCGGGCCGGCGCCTCCCGGCGGGACAGGCCCACGACCTGCCAGTCGCCGGCGGCCAGCAGCCGGTCGACGATGTAGCGGCCGATCACGCCGAGCGCGCCGACGACGACGGCCTTCTTGGGTTGCGTGCTCATGAAGATTCTCCCCGGATCGCGGCGCGGACGCGGACGTGGCGCCGATCGGTCGGTGCGCGGCGCGCCCGCTCGCGACCGTTCAGATGAAGTCGAAGCCCTTGAGGCCGTCAGCGACCTTGGCGGTCATCGCGTCTTCCTGCTTGCGGACCTCTGCCAGCCGGGCGATCGTCGCCGCGATCCGGGCCGCCGGTACGATCACGACGCCGTCCTCGTCAGCGACGACGATGTCGCCGGAGGCCACCGCGACCCCGCCGAGCACGATCGGCGCGCCGACGGTGCCGGGGCCGTTGCGGGCCGGTGAGTTCGGGCTGACGCCGGCCGCGAAGCAGGGCAGACCCACCTCGCGAATGCCGCGGGTATCGCGCACGCAGCCGTCCGTCACGAACCCGGTGACGCCGTTGTTGCGCGCCATGCCCAGGACCAGGTCGCCGACCACGGCGCAACCCATGTGACCCGACGTTGCGGCGATGAGCACGTCGCCCGGCTTCGCGACCCTGAGCGAGGCGGCGACCGCCAGATTGTCCGCGGCACCGCAATCGCAGGTCAGGACAACGCCGCAGATCTGGCTCTGGCCGGGATCCACGGGCTTGATCCGATAGTCGAGCGCGCCCTGGCCTCCGAGCGCGTCGACGACGAAGCCGCTCTGCAGGCCGCGGAAGGCGTCGACGTCCTGCGGGTCCGGGCGGGCGAAATCGGTGAAGGTCTGAATGGCCGGGGCCTCGTCGATCATTGTCTGGTCTCCTGTCGGAATCGGGTGGGCGGGCACGCATGCAGCGACGCCGCTGTTTCCTTGCGCCCGCCCGACGGACGGCGACGGGCCGCCGCCTCGCAGTATGCATCCTCGTCCTCCGGGAGCCACGAAAGACGATCGATCCCCGTACGGTCCGGACATCACGCGCTACTTGTCCCCGGGGCGCGGGCCTCCCGGTAGACTGCTCGGCATGCAACCGATACGCGGCTTCGCCTGGCTTCTTCTCCTCCAGACCCTGGGCGAACTGATCGCGCGTGGTTTCGGTCTGCCGCTACCCGGTCCGGTCGTGGGCATGGGCCTGCTCGTGGTCGGATTGTTCTGGGCGCCATTGCGCTCGGATGTCGGCGCGGTGGCGGCGTTCCTGCTCGAGCATCTGGCGCTCCTGTTCGTGCCGGTCGGCGTCGGCGTGGTCGCGCATCTGACACTGCTCGCGGAGTACGGTGTCCAGTTGCTGTTCGTGCTCGTGGTGTCCACCTGGGTGGGGATGGCCGTGACTGCGCTGGCGCTCCGGCTGTTCTGGCGAAAGGCGGCGGCCGCGCCGGGCGGCGATGGCTGAGTTCGTCGATCTCTGGGTCTATCTCTCCTCGACACCGCTGTTCGGGCTGACGGCCACCCTGCTGGTGTACTGCCTCGCGCAGTCGACGTACCTACGCCTCGGGCGTGCCCCCTGGGCTAACCCCGTTCTGCTGTCGGTGGTCATGCTGGGGGCCGGGCTGACGGTCACGGGCGTGGCCTACCCGGTGTATTTCGCCGGCGCGCAGTTCATCCATTTCCTGCTCGGCCCGGCGGTGGTGGCGCTCGGTTGGCCGTTCTGGCAGCGTCGTCGCGAGCTGGTCAGGGCGTGGCTGCCGCTCTGTGCGGCCGCACTCGTGGGCGGCGCGGCCGCCGCCGGCAGCGCCGGGCTGATGGCCTGGGCGCTGGGTCTGCCCTGGGAGGTGGTGCTGTCGCTGATTCCCAAGTCGGTCACGGCGCCCGTGGCGATGGGCGTGGCCGAGGCGATCGGAGGCGCGCCTGCGCTGTCCGCCGTGTTCGCGGTGATCACCGGCATGATCGGCGCGGTCTCCGCTGCGTGGCTGTTCCCCCTGCTCGGACTCGGCTCGGGCGCGCGTGACTGGCGTGTGCGCGGCTTTGCGATCGGGACGGCCGCGCACGGCATCGGCGCCGCCCGTGCGATCCACGTGAACGCGGACGCGGGTGCCTACGCCGGTCTGGCGCTGGCCGTACAGGTCCTGCTCGCCGCCGTGCTGATCCCGCTGGCGATGCGGTTCGTGGGCTGAGTCCGGCTCGCGTCCTCCTCGTATGATCGACCCGTTCGCCCGCGCACGCCCCTGCCCCCGGCTCGTTCGCGGATCGCGCGCTTTCACATCGCCGGGGTGCCGAATCGACGAGGAGAGGTCATGAAGATCAACGGTCGCTGCTATTGTGGCGAGATCCGGTTCACGTTCGAGGGCGAGCCGAAGGTCGCCCTGCAGTGCCACTGCCGCGAGTGTCAGTACATCAGCGGAGGGCATCCGAACGCAGCGATCGCGGTGCCGAAGAGCGGCTTCATTTTCCTGCAGGGCGAACCCAAGTCGTTCGCGCGCAGTGATCTCGAGAACCCGCGTACCCGCTTGTTCTGTGCGAACTGCGGGACCTCGCTGGCCACGCTGAGTCCGAAGTTCCCCGACGCGATCATTCTCAAGGTGGGCACGTTCGACGATCCGTCGGTATTCGAACCGGCGTTCGCGCAGTATCTGAAGGACGCTCAGCCGTTCCATCACGTACCCGATGGCCTGCAGGCCTATCGAGAGACGCCGACGAGCTGATCGCCGGTACTCGGGTGGCTGCCCCGGGGGCCGTGTCGCGATTCGGCCGATCCGTACGGTCCTCGTCGCCCGGATCCGCCCCCCGTCCGCCCGGAGTCCCCTCCGGAGTCCCCTCCCGGCCGCGTCGGTGGGAGCGGGCCTGTCCCAACCCGTTCTGGCCGGCCGCTGACTGCGGCCGATGAATCCCCGGGCGCGGCAAGCATCCGACCCGTCGGCCATCCGCCCTCGAGCGCGCGGTCCCTGCCGGAGCCGCACTGGTTTTTGATCGCCGGACTTGAAATGTGTAAAAAGCACATTTATAGTATCGGCCATGGCGACTTCGAAACAGCCCGATCCGACCCTCGAAGGTCTGAATCCCCAGCAGCGGGCGCTGATGGGTGCGCTGATGCATGTGCTGGAGCCGCTGGCGGAACTCTGTGTCAGCCAGGGCGTGGCCATCCAGGCCGTCGAGGAAGCGCTGCGCCGCGCCATGGTCCAGGCCGCCCGCGAGGCCTGTGCCGAGGGCAATGCCAAACGGCTCACCAGCCGCATTTCAACGATGACCGGGCTCACGCGGCGCGAGGTCGCGCGCATCGAGAAGGAGGCTGCGCCTGCGCGTCCGGCCTCGCGTTCGCTGGTGACCGAGGTGTTCACGCGGTGGGCCTTCGAGCCCGGGTACCGCGACGCCGCAGGGGACCCCCTCGTACTGTCCCGCTCCGGACCCGCGCCCAGCTTCGAAGCTCTGGCCGGCCGCGTGACCCGTGATGTCCATCCGCGTTCCGTGCTCGCCGAGATGCTGCGACTGGGCATGGTCGAGGAAGCCGGGGAGCGGGTTCGGTTGTGCGAGGACACCCTGGTTCCCCGCGGGGACTGGGAACAGATGGTGGCGTTCCTCGGCGACAACGTGGGCGACCACCTGCGGGCGGCGACCGCGAACGTGCGGGGTGGTGGATCGTCGCACTTCGAGCAGTCGGTGCTCGCCGACGAACTGTCGAGCGAGTCACTGGAACAGGCCAAGACGCTGATCAGCGAGCAATGGCAGCGGCTGATGTCGGATCTGGTGCCCCGCCTCGAGGCTTTGATGGATGCCGACCGCGCCGCGGGCCGCGATCGCGACCAGGCATTGCGAATCGGTCTCTACAGCTGGATGCGCGCGATGACCGGTGAGGAGTCGGCGCGCAGTGCGTCAACGAAAGGAGAAGAGGAATGAACCCTGCCGCGAACCTCTCGCCGCGTCTGAACGTCCGCCGCCGAAGTCTGCTCTCGATGCTGCTCGGTTCGGCGGCAATCGCCCACGGCTGCGGCGGTGGGGGAGGGTTGCTCGCGGGGATCAGCAGCGGCGGCACGGGCAGTTTCACGAGCGGCACCATCGTCGGGTTCGGCTCGGTCATC
>JAUIAI010000076.1 GCA_030425615.1 Gammaproteobacteria bacterium | reverse complement strand
TGCGCGAACTTCACATCCGGTTGCGCCAGCCGGCTCCCGAGAGCGCGGCCAAGGCGGGCTGAGGCCGGGGCCGGACTGCCGTGCCCGGACCGGACATGACCGAGGAACCCGATCCGATTCGCCGGAGCACCGCGATGAAGATTCCCGAGTCGGTATTGGTGATCGTGCACACGGCGGCGCTCGAGGTGCTGCTCATCGAACGTGCCGATCACCCCGGGTTCTGGCAGTCGGTCACCGGTTCTCTCGAGACAGCGGCCGAGCCGCTGGCGCTCACCTGCCGGCGTGAAGTGCTCGAGGAAACCGGCATCGATTCGGAGGACCACCGTCTGGTCGACTGGGGTCTCGAACATCGCTACGAGATCTACCCGTCGTGGCGGCACCGTTATGCCCCCGGCGTCACGCACAATGTCGAGCATGTCTTCGGCCTGACCCTTCCGGACCGGGTGAGCGTCAGATTGAACGCGCGCGAGCATCGCGATCACCGCTGGATGCATTGGCGCGACGCCGCCGACCGGTGCTTCTCATGGACCAATGCGCAGGCCATCCGCATGTTGCCGGACCGTCTCGCCAGCGCGGAATCCCGATGAGACCAGGCGGTTTCAGGCTTCGCGCCGCCACGTACAACATCCACAAGGGGGTGTTGCACGATCTCTTCGGCCTGCGGCGGGTGCCGGTCATCCACGATCTGCGGGACCGCCTGCACGAACTCGACGCGGACCTGGTCTTCCTGCAGGAGGTGCAGGGCAGGAACGCACGCCACGCCACCCGGTTCGCGGAGTGGCCGAACGAGCCCCAGCATCAGTTCCTGTCGCGCAGCGCCAGCCGCAGGCACGTCTTCGAGTCGGCCTACGGCAACAACGCCAACTATCTGCACGGACATCACGGCAACGCGCTGCTGTCACGGTTCCCCATCGTTCACCGGGAGAACCGTGACGTCTCCGATCATGCACTCGAGAAGCGCGGGCTGCTGCACTGCGTGGTCACGATCAACCGGCAGGCGGTCCATTGCTTCGTGGTCCATTTCGGCCTTTTCGCGCGCAGCCGTCAGCGTCAGCTCGACGTGCTGGTTCGCTGGATACGCGAAGAAGTCGCCGGGGATGCTCCGCTCCTGGTCGGCGGTGATTTCAACGACTGGCAAAACCGGCTGTCGAACCGGCTGTACGACGAGCTCGGTCTGGTGGAGGCCTTCGATTCGTTCCGGCCCCGTTACCGGCGGGTCAATCAGGCCGCGCGTTACGTCACTGACCGGCTGACGGATCTCGGAATCGTCGAGCGTGACGAATTCGTCTGGCAGATGCCGCGACGGGTACGCGGCGCCCGGACCTTCCCGTCTCTCGTCCCCTGGTTGCGGATGGACCGGCTCTATCTGCGCGGCTTCGAGGTGCAGCGCGCGGAGGTGTTGCGCGGGCCGGCCTGGGCGAGGTTGTCTGATCACAGTCCGCTGCTGGTCGATCTGACCCTGCGCATGGCTGCCGATCGTGCCGCCTGAGAGAAGAGGCGAATCGACGCCGGACGCGGACGAGTTCCTGGCCGAGGCCGACGGCTGGACCGACGCCGCCTTCTACGAGAGTCTGCGGCCTGCGCTGGCCGACGGTCACGAGATCCGGCTGCTGGAGAGCGGCGCCGAGTACTTCCCGGATCTGATCGAATCGATCGACGCCGCGCGTGAAGAGATCTCACTCGAGACCTACATCTTCGCCGACGATCGCAGCGGCCGGCGCGTGGCCAGGGCACTGGCGCGTGCCGCGGGCCGTGGCGTGCGGGTGTCCTGCGTGGTCGACGGCTTCGGCACCGCGGGCATGACCGGAGAGGTGGCGGCCTCGCTGGCTGCCGCTTCCATACAGGTGGAGACGTTCAGACCGGAGCATCGGCGGTACGCGCTCGATCGACAGCGTCTGCGGCGGCTGCACCGCAAGATGGTGGTGATCGACGGGGAGGTCGCGTTCATCGGCGGCATCAACATGCTGGACGACTGGTTCGATCCGAATCACGGCGAGCTCGACGCGCCCCGTTACGATTTCGCGGTGCGCGTTCGCGGGCCGCTGGTCGCGAACGCGCATCTGGCCATGCGTCGGCTCTGGTGGGAACTGGACCTGGTCAACCGCTCGCTGGGACGCCCGCGCGCGCTGCCCGGGTCCGCGCGTGAGCCCTTTTCATGGCCGATGCCGGTGATCAGCCGGATCGCGGATGCCGGCACGCTCAGGGCGACGCTGATGCTGCGCGACAATGTCCGCTACCGGAGGACGATCGAGCGCTGGTACCTGCGCTCGATCCACCGCGCGCAACGCGAGGTCCTCATCGCGAACGCGTACTTCCTGCCCGGGGTGCGCTTCAGGCGGGCCCTGCGCCGGGCCGCCGAACGCGGCGTACGGGTACGACTGCTGCTGCAGGGCCGGGTCGAGTACCGCGTGCAACACTATGCCACCCAGGCGTTATATGAAAGGCTGCTGCGCGAGGGCATCGAGATCTACGAGTATCAGAGGAGCTTCCTGCACGCCAAGGTCGCCGTGATCGACGATCAGGCCACGGTCGGCTCCTCCAACATCGATCCTTTCTCGCTGCTGCTCGCGCGCGAGGCCAACGTGGTCATCGACGATGCCGGCTTCGCCGCGGACCTGCGGGCACGCCTCGAGCAGGCCATCGAACTCGGCAGCGAGCGCCAGGTGCTGGACCGTCACCGGAGGCGGCCGTTCCTGATCCGGCTGGCGAACTGGTTCGCGTTCGTGCTGTTGAGGCTGGCCATGTCGATCACCGGCCTGGGCGACCGGTACTGAGGCGGCGCAGGCCGTACGGCCCCGGCGGCCGATACGAACGAGAGACAATCCCGGAGACCCCTTGAACACTGCCAACACCGTACCAGCACGCGCCATCGCTCTCGTCGTCCTTCTCACCCTGGTGTGGGGTACGAACTGGCCCCTCTTTCCGGTCGCAATGCGCGAGATCTCGGTCTGGACCTTTCGTGCGATCTCCGTCACCGGCGCCGGGCTGGTGCTCCTGTTCATCGCTCGCCTGCGCGGGCAGAGTCTGGCCGTGCCGCGAGCGGCATGGCCCACGCTCATCTGGGCGTCGGTCACCTACCTCGTGGTCTGGAACGTCGCGAGCGCGTATTCGGCGATCCTGATCCCGTCCGGTCAGTCGGCCGTACTCGGCTTCACGATGCCGCTGTGGGCCGCACTGCTGTCGTGGCTCGTGCTCTCCCAGCCCCTGTCCCGGCGCCAGGCCCTGGCAGTGGTGCTCGGGGCCGGTTCCGTCGGGCTGCTGATGGGACCGGGGCTGATGGCCTACGCCGATGCGCCGGCCGGCTTCGGTCTGGGTCTGCTCTCGGGATTCGGCTGGGCGGTGGGCACGCTCGTTCTCAAGCAGCGGCCGGTCTCACTGCCACCGCTCGTGCTCACCGGCTGGCAGTTGCTGATCGCGTCCGTGCCGATCATCGTGGTCGCTTTCTGGCTGGGCGAGGGGCCGTGGTTCATGCCCAGCCCCGTGTCGATCGCGGTGATCGCGTACATCACCCTGGTACCGATGAGCATCGGCAATGCCACCTGGTTCACCATCGTGGGCCTGCTGCCGGCCAATGTGGCGAGCCTGAGCCCGATCATGGTTCCGGTGGTCGCCATGATCTCGGGTGCGGTGGTGCACGGCGAGCCGCTCGGCGGACTGCAGGTGGCGGCCATGGCCTGCAGCGCGGCGGCCCTGTCGCTGGTCCTGCTCAAACCCCGACGCGGCGGCTGAGCGAACCCGGGTTTCTTCAGGCGGCGGCCCGCAGCAGCGATTCGATCTGCGCCGGGTCGTCGATCGGACGCGGATTCGACCTCACCCACAGGTTGCCCATGGCGCCCTCGGCCACCTTCGCGAACTGGTCGGCCCCGACGTCCAGTGCCGACAGGCGGGTGGGCATGCCGAGCGATTCGATCAGCGCGCCGATCCGTTCGGCCGCGGTTTCCGGGGCTACGGGCCGTCCCTCGGGGTCCAGGACCTGCGCGATCTCGGCCTGCCGATCGCGCGTGGCCTCGAGATTGAAGCGCATCACATGGGGGAGCATGACGCACGAGGTGTAGCCGTGGCTCATGCCGGTGACCGCGCCCAGGCTGTGTCCGATCCCGTGGCTCGCGCCGTAGGGCACCCGCAGGATGCCGAGTCCTGCGAGCCAGCCCGCCTGCTGGCATTCGAGCCTGGCCTGAAGGTCGTCCGGGTCGCTGAGCGAACGTGGCAACGCGCGGGCGAACAGGCGCAGGGCGTGCAGGCAGGTGGCATGGATGAGCGGGGAGGGCTGCGCGGAGCACAGGCCCTCGACCGCGTGGTCCACGCCGCGAATGCCGGTCGACAGCCAGAGCCACTGCGGCGTGTGGCACGTGATGCCGGGGTCGAGGATCACGGTGGCCGCGCCGATCGTGCGGCCCAGATAGCCGTCTTTCACGCCACGGGTGCGGTCGGTCGCGCCGCCGAAGTCAGAGAACTCGGCCGCGCCCAGCGTGGTGCTGACCACGATCTGCCGGAAAGGGGCCGGTCTGATCTCCGGCGTGCGCCGGCTGCCGTCCGGATTGAGGCCGAGATGGTAGTCGGAGAGCTGCGCGGGTTCCGTCAGGTCATGGGCGACCGCGATCTGCATGACCTTGACCGTGTCGATGACCGTTCCGCCGCCGACGGTCACGACGAGATCCGGCGACCAGGCGCGCGCGGCGTCCGCCGCGGCGATGACACTTTCGCGGGGGGTGTGCTCGACGCATTCGTCGAAGGTGCCCACACAGGCGTCGCCCAGCGCACTTCGGATGCGTTCTACGGCGTCGGTGCGGCGGTTCAAGGTCTTGCTGCTGACGATCATGACCCGTCGGGCGCCGCGACGTCCGCACTCCTCGAGAACGGCCTCCGCGGCCGGCCGCCCCCAGACGACCCGGTCCTGAGCCAGGTATTCGTGCGACCCGGTGGGCAGTGGCATGCTCATGCTCCCTCGTGAACCGTTGATGCGCAGATGATCGCACGAAGACTCCCGCGCTCCGAGTGGCGCCTGCTCGGCGTGGACTTCACCTCCAGTCCGTCACGGCGTAAGCCCATCATGGTCGCGCACCTGCGTCGGCACGGACGCGTCCTCGAGCTCGAGGGCTTCGAACCGGTCGCGCAGTTCCCTGATTTCGACGCGCTGCTGTCGCGAGCCGGCCCGTGGATCGGCGGCTTCGATCTGCCCTTCGGGCTGCCGCGCGAATTCGTGCGCTCGCAGGGCTGGCCGATGCAGTGGGATGCCTGTATGTCCGTATACGCCGGGATCACCCGTGCCGAGCTGCGCGAACGATTCCGGGCGTTCTGCGACGCGCGACCCGCCGGCAGCAAGTTCGCGCATCGCCGCACGGACGGGCCGGCCGGTGCCAGCCCTTCGATGAAGTGGGTCAATCCGCCGGTCGCCTGGATGATGCACGCCGGCGTACCGCGGCTGCGTGCGGCCGGGGTCCTCATGCCCGGGCTGCAGCCGGGCGATCCGTCGCGGGTGGCGGTCGAGGCCTATCCGGGAATGATCGCCCGCGCGATCACTCGGTCTTCCTACAAGACCGATACGGCGGCACGGGCAGATCAGTCACGCCTGGACGCGCGGACCCGCGTCCTCGACGTCGTCGTGGCCGGCGGGCACCCGGAGGGCAGCCGGGTGAAGATCCGGCCGCAGGGGCGCCGGGAGATCCTCGACGACTTCCGGGCTGACCGGCTCGATGCGCTCCTTTGCGGATTGCAGGCCGCCTGGTGCCTGCAGCGAATCGAACGCGGCTTCGGCGTGCCGGCCGGCCTGGATCCTCTCGAGGGGTGGATCGCCGGCGCCGAATGACGGCCGGAGTTCGCCGTCCGCGAAATGGCTGTGCCTTTTAGGGCCGGTTTCTCGCCGGATGTCTTGACATCCGCGATTCGTGGGATCGGTCACATCATCATCGAGGCATCGGTGTCACTCTTTCTGACACCTTCGCGAACGATGGGGCACGCGCAGAGCGGCCCCGGGGAGCGCCCGATGAAAAAGGCTGCACTTTCTTGGTTCATGACCTGTCTGGGATGCCTCGGCATCTCGGTGGCGCAGGCGCAAACGCTGACGTTGTCGCTGGCGAGCGAGGTCGCGGGCGGGTCGATCAGACCGGTCACGGCGACGCCGCTCGATCCGACGTCGAACGCACAGGATTCGTTCTTCGAGAACCAGCGCTTCTCCTCGCGTCGCCTGGCGATCGACATCGTGGTCAACGGGCTCCGCGCCCACGGTCAGGCCTCGGACCGCTTCGGCCGGCCGTTGTTCGACAGGCCGCCCGAGCGCTCGCGCTGGCGGATCCGCGCCTCGCTGAACCGGGTGATGGTCCGGTACGAGATCATTTTCTGAACACCCTCTGGACAGCGCGGCTGCAGGCTGACCCGCAGGCCTTCCCGATGCGGGCCGGTCGCCGCTCCTGTCGGGTGGGCGGTGCCGCCCGGCGAGACGTCTGCCGGATTGTCCAGACGGTGACGTAGAGTCAGGCGGATTGCATCGACCTGCACCAAATGCGCAAAGCAGCGAAACCAACCAGTGCCCGTCCGGCAACCGGCGGGCCAGACTCAGCGGGGCAGTTCAAGACTGCGGACCCGGCCGGGGAAGAAGCGGTTTCGGCCGACCTCTCGTCGACCGAAACCGGCCTCCCGGCCGAGGTCGCGCCCCAGGCCGCCGCCGATGACGATGCGCGACTCAAGGGGCTCAGCATCGGGGCAAGACTGGCGGTCGCCGGTGCTCTCTACGGGCTGTTCGGCTGTGCGCTGACGGCGGCCGTCATCCTGCTGCTCGGTCACCCGGATCTGCAGATCAGTCCGTACGCGGCGCTGGCCACGGGCTGCGCGGTGGTGGTCAGTTGCGGCTTCGGCGGTCTGCTGCTCGGCCGCGGTCTGCGGCGGCGCATCGGTGCCGTGGCCGATCTGCTCGCCGAGGCGGCGCAAGGAAAGTACGGCGGACGGGTGACCGACGGCCGTGGCGACGAGATCGGCCAGCTCGCGCTTCGGGCCAACCAGATGAGCGAAACCGCCCGTCAGCGCGAACTGCGCATGACCGCCTCGGCGATGACCGACTCCCTCACCGGGCTGCCCAACCGGGCGCTTCTGTCGAGCCGCCTCGAACAGATGATCTCGATGGCGGCCCGCGATGCCGGCCAGTTCGCCGTGGCGGTCATCGATCTAGACCGGTTCAAGTGGGTCAACGACACCCTGGGCCACGGCGCCGGCGACACGCTTCTCAAGGAGGTTGCGCGCAGGCTTCGCGGCGCGGTTCGCGGCAGCGACACGGTGGCCAGGCTCGGCGGTGACGAGTTCGTGGTGCTGATCCGTGGCGGTCTGTCGCAGGCGCGGGTCGTCGCCGACCATCTCCTGCTGGCCATGAAGGAGCCGGTGGGCGTCCAGGGTCAGCACATCGACGTCGCGATGAGCATCGGCATCGCCGTGTTCCCCGAACACGGTGACAATTCGCTGACCCTGATGCGGCACGCGGACGCGGCGATGTACGAAGCCAAGCGCAAGCGCTCGGGCAAGGCGGAACACTCTCCGATGGCCAAGGCCGCGGGCGGGGGCCGTGACCAGGATCAGCTCTCGCTCGTGAGCGAAATGCGCGCCGCGCTGGAGCGTTCGGAGTTCCTGTTGGTGTTCCAGCCCAAGCTCGACCTGAACACGGGCCTGATCGGCGGGGTGGAGGGTCTGATCCGCTGGAAGCACGCGCAGCGTGGCATGGTGCCGCCGGGCGAATTCATTCCGCTTGCCGAGAGTTCGGGCTTCATGCGCGAACTGACGCCCTGGGTCGTGCGCGAGGGCGCGCGTTTCGCCAGCCGTCTGGCAGAGCGTGAACTCAATCTGCGCGTGGCGGTCAACGTGTCCACCATGGATCTGGAGAACGCCGTGTTCGCGCAGATCGTCCAGGGCATCATCGAAGAGCTGCGGCTGGAGCCCTGGCGCCTGGGGCTGGAAATCACCGAGACCGGCGTACTCAGCGAAACGGAGAGCGCGCTCCGCAATCTGAGACGGATCTCCGCGCTCGGCGTGAAGCTCTCCGTCGACGACTTCGGTACGGGCTACGCGTCCCTTTCACAGCTCCAGAAGCTCAAGGTCGACGAGCTCAAGATCGACCGGTCCTTCGTGCATGGCATGACGAAGGACCGGGGCAAGGCGACCATCGTCAAGTCGACGATCGACATGGGCCGTCAGCTCGGGCTGAGCGTGGTGGCCGAAGGCGTCGAGAATGCGGCGGAGATGCGCGCGCTGGCTGCCATGGGCTGCGACG
>JAUIAI010000950.1 GCA_030425615.1 Gammaproteobacteria bacterium | reverse complement strand
CCGCCAGCGAGAGAGCCCCGGCGAGCGTTCCCCCGAGGCCGTCGTGCATGTCGCGACGCAGGCGCTCGCGTTCCCTCTCCCTCGCGCGTTCCAGCTCCAGCACGTTCAAACGGCGCGTGCTTTCCACGAGTTCCTCGGTCTTGAGCGCGACGCGTTCCTCGAGGTCCCGGTTCAGCGCGACCAGCGCGTGTCGCGCTTCGACGAACTGCGAGAAGAGGACACCGGTGAACACCAGCGTCGCCAGCGGTGCGGCGAAGTGGATCAGGTAGCCGTCGACCCGCGACCACAGTCCGACGACGGAGCCGACATCGTGCGCACCCAGCACGAAAATCAAACCACCGGCTGCACTCATGAGTGCGGCCCGCCACGGATGTCTTTCGTCATGGGAGGCGATCATCCGGAGCATGGGAACCGTTCCGACGATCAGCGCATAGGCGCCCCATGCCCTTGCACCGACGCGCAGGTAGAACGCCGGATCGAGCACCACAAGAATCAGCGCCGTCGAGACGGCCGAAACGAACGATGCGAGGACCAGTCTCTCCACCATTCGGTTCCGGCGCTCCAGATAGCTGTTCGCGAAGAACAGGATTCCCACCACGAACACCCCGATGCAGAGGTGACGCCACAGTTCCCAGCCCACGGGACCGAGCGGGGGCCGTTCGAGCAACATCGGCAACATGTGACCGGTGAGCGCGACGATACAGACACCCGCCCAGCCGTACGATGCGCCCGGCTCTCCCGTGGCGTTCAGCCTCACGCTGATGGGGATGAGAAGTACCGCCATCACGATCTGCGTGATGGCGAAGGCGAACATCGCTGAGACTTTCAGCGCGTGACGTGCGGAATAGTCACGCCAGAGCGTGTCGCGATCCCCGAAGTAGAGGGGCGGCAACAACCCCTGTCCGGCCGGCGTCGCCACCACCCGCAACAGGAATTCGTTGTCCCCTGCGCGCAGGACGCCCGGCGGAACAGGAATGATCAGAGGACGCGGAAAATGGCGGGCCGGAGACTCTCCGAACGGCCCGCCATTGCCGACTTCGACTCCGTTCACGAACAATGCCGCGTTCTGGGAAACCGTTGGCAGATATACGGCGGCCAGCCGCAACGGTTCGGCCTGCAGGTCGACCCTGAACCGGTAGAACCCCTCTTGGAGCGTCGGCCGGCCGGCCCGCCAGTCGTCCGGCAGTTGCAGCGCCCGCCAACCCGGCGAGAGATCACTGCTGAACTCGACCTCGGTTACGCGGATGGCGGCATCGGGCGGCGGATAACCGAGGCGATGCACCGCGAACACCGCGATCAGCGCCGCACAGAGCAGAGCGCCCGCGAGTACCCT
>JAUIAI010000075.1 GCA_030425615.1 Gammaproteobacteria bacterium | reverse complement strand
AAGCGCGCAGACCCGGAACCGGCTCGGGGAACGAGTACCGAGTGCCCGGCCTCGGCAACCGCGCGAATCGCTTCGATATCGCGAGCGGGTCCGGGCAGCACCCAGAGCATCGGCCGGGCCGCCCAACCACTCCCGGTGAGAGCGACCGCCTGACCCACATCGTGCACGACGGCAACCGCAGCCTGCATCCAGGTGTCCGCCGGCAAGCAGTCGATGCCCGACCGCGCCAATGAGGAATGCCAACCGCCCACCCCTTCGGAGTTCTCCGATTCGGGAGCCACGAAGACGCTCAGTCGATCCGGAAGGGGTTCTGCAAACGCGCTCTTCCGGTTTGCGCGCCTGCCCGCTTCACGGGCCAGCATTCTGACGAGCCCGAATCGCTCGCACCATCTGCCCCGAGCGTCGAACGTAGTCTCGAACGGGATGGCATCCAGCTCGGCCGGATACTGGAGCCTGATCATCCCGCCGTCTCTTGACTCCAGAAACCGTGCGATCGTTTCCGGCAGAAGTCTGTCGGCAGACAGCTTCTCTCCGCCTTGCCCATCCATGGATTCGCCACACAGGTCCATAGGAGCCCAACCATGCAGGGCAAGCAGATCTTCGCCAGTCAGAAACACCAGGAGTCGCCCGGCGTCGATACCGAATGCGAGCAAGAAGTGTTCTTCCCCTGCCAAGCGAGTTCTCCTGATCCCCTGGCCCATGTTAGCCAAATGAAGGCTCTTCACAGGCTGCTCACATGGCCGAGCCCCCTCGTTCGCAGGCTCCGAGCGATCTGACACTACTTCACTTCAAGCGCAGACAGTCGCGAGGGGTCCGGATTCGCGCGCCACTGTGGGTCAGATCGATCAACTCCTGCCGTTCGCTGTTTCCTCATCACCCCCCATTACCAGGTCACCAATATTGACTATTTCATGCGACTAACCCCATCGGATGAGCGAATCGGGGCGTCGCATTCGGCTGCCGGTCGGCCGTTCTGCGGTGCAAATGAACGATGGGAGAGGTCAATATTGACCAGATTTCAAGCTCATCTGCGACTAACCTTTTCGGCATAGTGACACCGGGAGCAAATCATGTATGCCGACATCACCAGCCGTGATTCGCACGGCGGCAGGGAATCGACGGAGCTTCTGACACCCGTTCCGAGCGCTCCCGAAGTGGCCGCGCACGAAACGAATCTCCTTCGAACGCTGCTCTGTTCTTTCGATGCCGGGTTGCTCGTTGCGACCGATGACGCGCGCGTTGTCGCCATGAACCCGGCAGCAGGGTCCCTGCTGAGCGCAACAGATGCGGTATGTGCAACCCGCGGAACGCTGCCATTCATACACGGTCAGTCACTCCATTGCTGGAACGAGGCCTTGTCGGCGCTTTGCTCCGTGAAGGCACGCATCCTGGAGATACGCTTAGGGGCACGCAAGTGCACGATCGCGGTCTCGGCGATGCCATACCGCTGGAGCGGCCGTTCGCTCTACCTCGTTTCCTTCGCGAAACCCGCGCTCGTCAGCAGTGTCACCTTGGACTACCTCGGGCGGACCCACAACCTCACGCCTTCGGAGTGCGAAGTCCTGCGAATGCTCGGCGAGGGAAGAGTCCCCAAGCAGATCGCTCACGCGCGATCGGTGAGCCTGGCTACGGTTCGATCGCAGATTCGCAGCGTGCTCGGCAAGACGGGGGCTCAGAGCATCAGCAGTCTTCTGCTCCGGCTCGCGAGCCTGCCCGAGGCCTCCAGATGGCAAGAACGGTCAGACACGGTCGTTCACCAGCCCGAGGGCAATGCCTTGACCAAGCGGACTTCTCCCTTTCTGCAGTGGATGTAGCCGCCCTTCTCGAGATCCGAAAGCAAACGCGACACCATGGCACGCGACGACCCTATCCTCGAGGCAATCTGGCGATGGGTCATTCTCACGACAACCGCACCGGCTTCGTCACTGCGTTCGTTCGCTCCGCCTGCCTCAGCCGAGCCCGCGGCGAGCAGCCGAGCCAGGCGACCGTAAGTGTCTAGCAGCGCCAGGTCACGCATATTTCGGGTAGCGACCCGTGCCCGTCCGATGACGCGTTCCATCAGGTCCAACGCGAATTCTGGCTGTCGGGCGATGTACTCGAGCAGTTGCGACCGACTCACGATCGAACAAACCGTCCTCTCGAGTGCTTCGACAGAGGCCGTTCTCGGGCCGCCGTCGAGAGACATCTCGCCGACCAGGTCGTCCTGCCCATACTCGCCAAAGTCCACGCGTCTACCCGAGTCATCGGCAGCATAGGCGACCACACGCCCGGAAATCACGACATACAACGAGTCACCGAGGTCCCCCTCCGTTATCAGAATCGCGCCTCTCCGGAACGTTTGCCGCCTGCCGATTTCCGCGAGCGATCGCAGGCGGTCGCGCCGCTCCTGTCGTTCAGGCGAAGGGTCGACGTTGTTCTGCGACATGGATCTGGACTCAACCATCATCACCGTACCAGATGCAGTGTATGGACCTCTCACCGGAGATCGAAATCCCGACTCCGCCTGAGACGGTCTGTGTCCCGAACCCCAACTCACAAAACCCGTTCCCCACCCCCAAAAACCGCGTCGACGCCCGCACCCGCACCGGCTCACTCCCCTCCCCCCCAACCGTCTCGAACGCATCCTCCTCCACGAACGCCTCCGCCCTTCCATTCGCGAACGGATACGGCCCGTACAGCGGTGACGCATGAACCGAGTGGATCACCACCGGCGCCCTCCCCCGCGCCGTCAGCTCCGCCCGGGTCACGAATGACAGGTGCTCGTCCCCGCTCAGGAACAGCAGCCCGCGCACACCGATCTCGGCGATCGCCCCGAACGTCTCCGCCATGAACCGCGGAAATCCGTCGCAGGCGTCCGAGTAGAGCGCGGCGGCCACGTGCCCGGCCTCGGCGACGACGAGGCGCCTGGGCAGCAGCGTGGACGCCGAGAGCACGAGCTTGGGGACGGGCGCGCGACCCGGCTTTGCCTCGTCCTCCTGGCGGACTTCTTTCAGCCATTCGGTGAACGCCTGCATCTGCGCGTCCGAGACCATGCGCGCGCGGGCCACGGTGGTGGCGCTACGGTGTTCGCGCTCGGTGCGCAGGTCGAGCACGAACACCGGCATGCCGGCGAAGCGGGCGCGCTCGCCCCAGAGTCGTGTGCACCGGACCTGCTCGTCGGTCAGGTCGCGTTCGTCGCCGTGCATGTGCCGCAGGTGGGCGCGTTTGCCGTGGATCAGGGCGGTCTCGAGGTCGCGCTGCACACGCGGGCGCGCGGAGGGTTCCCAGTTCTCCTGGTATTCGTGGTCGTCGGCCAGGCAGAAGACGTGGTCGAGTTCGTCCTCCAGCCGTTGCCAGATGCGCCCGCGCAGGAAGCGGTACGGTGCGTCGTAGCGGTCCAGCGGATGTTCGGGGTCGAACAGGCCGGCGGTGGGGTCGACGTAAATGGTGTCGCCGGCCATCCAGAGCGCGCGCGGGCCCGCGTCGGGCCCGGCGGCCAGTGTCCTCAGGCGCGCGCGCATGCGCGCGAGCGATCGGTAGGCCGGACCTTCGCGCAGCAGATCCGGCGGGTACTGGCAGGAGGCGAGCATGAGAATGGCGCGTGTCGGGGCTTCGGGCATCACGGTTCCCCGAGGAAGTCGCCGATGCGTTCGAGCACCGGCCGGCAGTGGCGGCCGATCAGGCAGTCCTGGTGACCGAAACCGTCGAAGACTTCGGTTTCGAGCAGGTGACCCAGGCCGCATTCGTCGAAGAGCCGGCGCGCCAGCAGCACGGAGCCCGGCTCGAAGATGCCGTTCTGTGCGCCGTGGATCCAGAGGGTGGGCGAGCGCCAGCGGTGCGGCATTGCGGTTTCGAGCGGGTACGGGCGGCCGTGCACGTCGGCGATACGCTCGTGGCGCGCGAAGCCGATGGATTGCGTGAGGGTCTGGGTGCTCATCGGCCCGAAGAAATCGTCGATGTCGTCGAGCACCCGCCTGTCCAGGTTCGCCAGGCTGAACGCCTTTCCGTAGAGGAGGTCCATCCGGCGCCGCAGCCTCGTGTACGGGGTTCGTTGGAACCACGGGTTCTCGAGCGCGAATTCGCTGTCGTCCGGATAGGGCAGCGTGCTGAGCAGGCGATCGAGGATCTTCTCGCCGAGCGCGTCGGGCTCCACGGGTGTGAACTGGTAGCGGTTGACCGGCAGCAGGTAGCGCAGCGCTTCCATGAGGAACGCCCGGAAGCGATTGATGGCGGAGAACCGCATGACCGGCCCGGCCTGTGAGAGCACGATGCGGCGCACCTTGCCGCGCAGCTCTTCGTGAGGGGGGCCGCCGAGCCGGCCGGGGTCGGCGAGCATCGTCATGCTGAACATGACCGCTCCCATGCAGTGTGCGACGACGTCCACCCGGTCCTGGCCGGTGGCTTCGGTCAGGTGGCGGATGGCGGCCGGCAGGTCGCCGAAGGCCATGTCTTCGAAGGTCCAGGGGTGGATGGCGGTGTCCAGGCCGCAGCTCGAGCGCAGGTCGATGACCCAGACGTCGCGGCCGCGCGCGGTGAGACAGGCCACGAGCCCGGGGGTGAGCGCCGGATGCGCCCAGGTGCTGCCGCCGGCGCTGTAGCCGTGGACGAGCAGCACGGGCGGCAGGGTCGCCGCGCGGGGGTTGGCCGCGATGGCGCGCGCGTCCCGGTAACGCATCAGCCGCGCGGAGACGCCGTCGAGCGGCAGCTCGCAGGCTTCGCAATCGAGACCCGACAGCGACCGGGCGAGACGATGGGCGTGACCGGTTCGCGCGGGCGGCGACACCAGCGGGGCGTCGGGCGCAGTGAAGCCGAACAGACTTTGCATCAGCACAGGCCGGCCGACGTTGCCGAGGAAGTGGGCGATATCGGCCCAACCGTCGGGTGCGTTCGCCTCGTCGACGATGCGCAGCAGCGGGGTACGCTCGCGCGCCAGCCAGTCGAGATCGAGCCGCAGCGGCTCGGCGCGAAACAGGTTCGGAAAGCGCTCGAGCTCCACGCGCATGAGCTGGCGAAGCGTGTTGCCGCGGTGGCGGTAGCGCACGCGCTTGCGTCCCAGCACTGTGGCCGAGCCCGCCGCGAACGCCGCCCAGTGTTCGTCCGCACACCGGGTGGGTGGCTGGATCGCGAGCGTGTAGATCATGTCCCGACGGCGTCCGGCGTGTCGCAGCGCGTGGTGCATGGCCGGCACGGTCTCGCGCAGGGCGTTGATCGTGGCGGCGAGCCCGACGCGCGTGCCACGCGCGGAGCGCATCCCGTGCCCCGGGCGCATGTCCCGCCCGACGCGGTGGAGCCAGCCGGTCACGCCCTGCCAGACGGAGCGCACGCCGGTGTTCGCCGCCCACGCGGCGAGGCCGCGCGCGCTTCGCCAGGCCGCCGGCATGGGCCGCTCAATGAGGACGTCGAGGCTGCCGCTGACGGGCGCCACGAAGACGGCGAACGCGTCGAGCGTTTCTTCCGGGGCCACGTGCAACGCCTTCATGGTCATGCGCCAGCCCAACGGATCGCGCTCGCGCCAGGCCAGCCCGGCCGAGGGGTCGCGCAGCGCGAGCCAGTCCTCGTACCGGTAGATGCGCAACAGGCTGACCTGCGGAACGACCGGCGGCTCGTCGGGCGCGGGCCGCCCGCCCGTGTCGCCGCCGCGTCCGTGCAGCGCGATGCGCACGCCCTGCGGCCGGGTGGCGCGCGCGTCGAACGGCTCGGAATGCAGCGTGAGCTCGATGATCACGTCCACGGGGTGTTCGTCGTGCATGACCGTGGCCCGCCCCACGAGCCGCTCGGACAGGGCGAGCAGGGTGGGCACGCGCGGCGGCGGCAGCGCGTGCGGATCGACGTGCGCGAAGACGGGGCGCCGCAGAGCGGAAGGGTTCGGGGCCGCGCGACCGCCGTCGACGGCCTCACCCTCAGCGAACCCCCAGTCCAACGCCAGCGCCTCGGCCGCGCGCAACGACACGGCGGCGATGGTCAGTGCGGGATTGATGCCGACCGCCCCGGGCAGCATTGAGCCGTCGAGCACGGCCAGGCCGTCGTGCACGGCCGCGCCTTCCCACGACGCCGCTGCCGCATCGAACACCCGCCCCTTGGCATCGACCACCCCCCGCGAGACGTCGTCCCCCATCGGGCATCCGCCCAGCGGATGAACGGTGATCCTCGGACCGTCGAACGCGGCGGCGTCGGCGAACATTCGGCGCGCCCGGCCGAGCGGACGCCAGAGCGGGTTGGCATGTACGCGGGCCGTGGGCAGATCGCGTGCGCAACGGGCACGCAGCCAGTCGAGCGCGCCCTGGTAGTACGCGATGGGCGGCGCCGCGCGCCAGCCTGCCACCATGGCGCCGTCGGCGATGTCGATGTCTGGCACGCCGGTCTCGTCCGGCAGTTCGAGCCGGCCGCGACCGCGGTCGTCGCCCATCACCGCGAGCACCAGCGAGTGTTCGACGACGTCGTCGTCGACGCGGGTGTCGGCGTCGGACGTGGGCGCGCGGGCGGCATCCGCATCCACCAGCGCCGAGGTGGTCCGCACCAGACCCAGGGTCTGCGCCAGCAACTCGCGCAGCGGTGCCGGAATGCCGAGTTCCTGGATCGAGACGTTCGGCGGCGCCGCGCGCAGGTCGAGTGCACCGGTGATCGTGGGTCCGACGTGACGCGCGGCGGCGGCCACCGCCGGGTCGCCCGAGCCATGGGCCGGATACGGCAGATCGGACACGGCGACGATCATGTCGCCGTTGCCCGAGAACGCCTCGCCGAGTTGTGCCGAGAAGCGCAGGCCGGTGCCGGAACGTTCGCGGGATCGCGCGAGCAACTCGGTGGAACCGTAGCTGCCGGCGGCCACGATCAGGCGCCGCGCGCGCAGCACGAAGGGCGCGGGCGCACGCCGGCGCAGCACCGGATCGGTGTGCGTGGCCAGCACCCCCCAGCCGCCGCCGGCGCGCCGATCGAAGCGCAGCACGGTCACGCCGGTGTAGACCTCGACACCGGCCCACGCGGCGCCGGCCAGCAGCATCACGTCCAGCGAGCGCTTGGCATCGTGATTGCAGCCGGTCGCGCAGTCGCCGCAGCCGATGCACTCGTTCTGGCGCAGCCCGTGGCCACCGAGTTCCCGGTCGAGGTCCCCGGGGTTGCCTGCGACCCCGGCTTTGCCTGCGACCCCGGGTTTGCCTGCGAGCCCGCCTTCGCCGGCCCCCCGGTCGTCGCGCCGCTGCTCGTACAGTTGCACGGTGATCGGCACCGACGCGACCCCGACGGCGTCGCCCCCGATGCGGTGCAGCATCTCGTGCCTGGCCGGCACCCGCCCGGCGTGGGCGACTGTGTTCGGGGTGTCATCGTCCGGCGCCACGGTGGCGCCGAGCAGGCGTCGGGCACGCCGGTAGAACGGCTTAAGCACGGCCGGATCGCGCAGCGCGGCCGGCCAGCGACCGCTGGCGAACACCTCGTCGCGCGGCTCGAGCATGACGCCGGCGTTGATCAGGGAGCCGCCGCCCAGACCGTTGGCGACGAGCCCGCAGATGGCGTCGCTGAGCTTGAAGTCGAACAGGCCTTCGGCCATGCCGGTGGGGGCCGCGACCTCGGGCACCTGCTCGCCGCGCGGCACGGGGTAGCGGCCGCGCACCTCGCCGGCCAGTTCGGCGAAGGTGGCGGGGAACATCCCCGGCAGCCGCTCGCGCCCGCGCTCCAGCACGGCGACCCGCGCCTCCCGCCACCGGCCGGACACCGCGTCGCGGATACGCCGGCCCGCCATCACATGCGCGGCGATGCTGGCGCCGTAGCCGCTGCCGACGATGATCAGGTCGAAGTCGTCCGCCCGGCCCGCCGCCGTGAGTGTTTCGTCGACCCGGGTCTCGTCTTCGGGTTGGGCCGCCGGGTTGGCCGCGAGCCAGCCGGCGATGTCGCGCGACACGAACCGGCTCGCGCGACCGCCGACCGTACCCCGCCCGTTCGGCGCGTCACCCGGCATGCGGTCGCGTCATTCCTGCGCCGGTCCTGCGGGCCGCGCGCGACCGTTCCGCTCGCCCAGCACCGCTATCACCGCGTCGACCAGTTCGGCCTCGTCCACCGGCTTCACCAGCAACGGCGCGCCGAGGCGATCCGCCTCGCGCAGTCGTTCGGGCGAGGTCTCGCCGCTGACCAGCACCACGGCTAGCCGCGGCGCCCGCGCGCGAAGGCGGCGTGTGGCGTGCAGTCCGTCGTCGCCGTCGGGCAGGCGGATGTCGACGATGGCCACGTCCGGCACAGCGCGATCCACCGCGCTCAGCGCTTCCGCCGTGCCGCCGGTCTCGCTGACCGTGCTCGCCCAGCCGATCGGGCGCGGCACGACCGACGTCGTCATGAAGAAGTACGCGGACCGCCG
>JAUIAI010000949.1 GCA_030425615.1 Gammaproteobacteria bacterium | reverse complement strand
GACTCTGCGCGCAAAGAACCCGTCGAATCTTGGGAGGAGCCATGGCCGGGGGCCGATTTGCCGATTTCCATCGTCGCTCGATCGAGGACCGTGAGGGGTTCTGGGCCGAGCAGGCCGGACTCATTCACTGGCACAAGCCGTTCGAGCGGGTTCTCGACTTCGACCATCCGCCGTTTGCCCGTTGGTACATCGGCGGCGAGACGAACCTCTGCTACAACGCGGTGGACCGCCACCTGGCCTCTCTCGGTGACCGGCCCGCGCTGATCGCGGTGTCGACCGAAACGGGCAACGAACGCACCTACACGTTCAACGAGCTGCACCGCGAGGTCCAGCACATGGCCGCGGTCATGCTCGAGCACGGTGTTCGGCGCGGCGATCGCGTGCTGATCTACATGCCGATGATCGCGGAAGCGGCCTTTGCCATGCTCGCGTGCGCGCGCATCGGCGCGATCCACTCGGTGGTGTTCGGGGGTTTCGCCGCGAACTCACTCGCCTCCCGGATCGAGGATGCCACGCCCCGGCTGGTCGTCAGCGCGGACGCCGGCTCGCGGGGCGGCAAGGTCATCCCCTACAAGCCGCTGCTCGACGAGGCCATCGAGCTGTCGGCCCACAAGCCGCAGGCCGTGGTCATCGTGAACCGCGGCCTGGCGGACGCGCCCCTCGCGGCCGGACGCGACGTCGACTATGCCACCGAACGAGAGCGGGTCCTGAATCGTGAGGTCCCCGTTCAGTGGCTCGAATCGAACGAGATCAGTTACACCCTGTACACCTCGGGCACCACGGGCCGACCCAAGGGCGTTCAGCGCGACGTCGGCGGCTACGCCGTGGCGATGGCCGCTTCGATGAAGCACATCTACTGCGGTGAGCCCGGCGAGACGTACTTCGCCACCAGCGACATCGGCTGGGTCGTCGGGCATTCGTACATCATCTACGGCCCGTTGATCGCCGGCATGGCCACGATCGTCTACGAAGGCACGCCCGTCAGACCCGACGGGGGCGTTTTCTGGCGCCTGGTGGAGCAGTACAAGGTCAGTGTGATGTTCTCCGCACCGACGGCGATCCGGGTGCTGAAGAAGCAGGATCCCGCGTTCCTGCGGCAGTACGACCTCTCCACCTTGAAAGCGCTCTTTCTTGCCGGTGAGCCGCTGGACGAACCCACCGCGCAATGGATCTCCGAAGGGCTGGGGCGGCCGATCATCGACAACTACTGGCAGACCGAGACCGGCTGGCCGATCCTCACGGTCGCGCACGGCGTCGAAGCCACGCCGACCCGTCTCGGCAGCCCAGGCGTTCCGATGTACGGCTACGACGTGCAGCTGCTGCATGAACAGACCG
>JAUIAI010000074.1 GCA_030425615.1 Gammaproteobacteria bacterium | reverse complement strand
CTGGCGCTGGCATGTCGGTCAGGCCCTGGCCCGCATGGCACTGAACGGTCGTCTGTCGAGGCATCCGTTCGGCCCACGTCTCCGCCCGGCGATGAGTTCGGGCTGGTTCGCCGCCACCCGCCCCGTGCTGGAGAAGATCGTGGCATTCGGTCGGGACCCGGAGGTACTCGCGCACTACTCACGCTGCCGGCTCATCGACGAGAACTTCTTCGCCACCGCGATCGCCAGCCTGGACTGCCATACCGCGCCCATGCTGCACTACGTCAACGACTTCGACGAACACGGACATCCGACCACGCTCGATACGTCGGGACTGGATACGGCACGGGCGTCGGGGAAGTTCCTCGCGCGCAAGTTCGCGGACGACCGGACCGACGTCGCGCGCCTCAGCGCCCTGGCTGCGGCTGGCTGCTCGGCCGCGGCCTCAGCGAGCCTTCGCGAATGCTTCGAGAGAGGCGCGTCCCACCGGACCGAAGTGGCCCGTGAAGAAAGTCTGCGCACCCGGGGCGATGCGCTCGAGCACGGCCCGGATGTCGCCGTCGTTGTCGGCGACGTCGCACATGAAGAAGTGCCGCGTCGCCTGGTTCGAGATCACGCCGCCGCGCACGATGTCGCCGACGAACGCGATCGCACCCATCTCGACCACCAGTGAGCCGGGCGTATGCCCGGGCACGGGGACCAGGCGGCCGGGAAGCCCCGCCACGCCGAGCGCCTCGGCCAGGGATGTCGACCCGCTGACCAACAGATCCGCGCGCATGGGATCGAAGGTCTCCTCCTGGGCCCGGGCGAGCAACCGGCGCGCCATGAAGCCGGTGGGGCAGAGCTTGTCGTTGCGGCCGCTGCCCAGCATGGCGGCGTCTCCGGCCCCGGCGACGACCCGCACACCGTAAAGCTTCTGAAGCGCGGCGGCGCCGCCTGCATGGTCGGCATGGCCATGCGTGAGGATCACGCCGGCGAGTTCTTCCGGGCTCACGCCCAGTTTCGAAAGCTCCTCCACGAGGGCCGCGGCGCTGGCCTGACCGCCGGCGTCCACCAGGAAGCGGGCCTGTGCCACCCGCACCAGATGCACATTCGAATGCGCAAGCCTGATCGTGTCCACGCTCAACGGCGGCTCCAGGCGGTTGCGGGTGACCTGGTTCGCACAGGCCGCGAGGGCGGCCACGAGCACCAGGAGGGCGGCGGGGCGTAGCAGTCGTGCCAGGGGGAAGAGGTTCATGCGGAGTCGCCTCGATGTCAACGGTGATGACATGATGCCCGCCAATATTGCCCGTGTCAATATAAGTCCTGCGCATGCCGCCGACGGGCCACCACGCACCGGGGCGCCTGACGACGACCCCTGTGAAAGAATCCGGCGATGGCACGGGACACCTATCATCACGGCGATCTGCGCGAGCAGTTGGTCGCGCTCGCGGTGGACCGCATCGGTCGCGAAGGCGCCGAGGGCTTCAGCCTGCGGGCCGGTTGTCAGGCGCTCGGCGTCGATCCCGCCGCGGCGTACCGGCACTTCGAGAACCGGCTCGCATTGATCGAAGCGGTGGCGGATCGGGCGTTCGACATGATGAGCGCGACGATGCGCCGCGAACTCTCGCGCCGCCGCGGCGCCCCGCCCGAAGAACTCATGATCGCGGTCGGCCTCGGCTACGTGACATTCGCGCTGGACCACCCGCAGCTGTTCCGCGTGGCGTTCTCGACGCCTCGGCATCCGGGGCAACGCCCGGGCGTCGTGCGCCCGACGAGTCACGAATTGCTGGTGCAACGCCTGGACGCTCTCGAGGCCGTCAAACGGCTCGACCCCCCCGGGCGCGAACGGGCCGCGCATCTCGCCTGGTCAGCGGTACACGGCTATGCATGTCTACGCCTGGACGGGATGCTGCCGACCGCGTCGCGCCGGCGCGTGCGGGCCGAGGTCCGCGCGCTCTGCCGTGCGGTGATCGCCGGGCTGCCGGCATCCGCCGACGCCTGACGCGCCGGGCCCGCCGGCCTCCGGACCCTCAACCGCCGCAGTCGGCCAGCAGACGCTCCAGAGAGACGCCGCGCAAGCGCGCCAGGGATCCGGCGATTCCACGCAGGTTCGCGCCGGCGACGTTCAGCACGCCGCCGTCGCCCCGGCCCGGAAGGCGGGTCTCGCCCACGACCACGGCCATCAGGGTGTCACGCGCACGCGGCCCACCCCCCGGGCAGACCACCGCGCTGCCGGAAGCCGAGTGCGCGGTGTCATGATCGATGGCGACAAAGAACTCGTCGTCTGCCCATGCACCCAGCGATGCGACCTGGCGCGGCAGGACTGTCCGGGGAACCGCCTCGGTGAGCAACGGAACCCGGCCCACGGTGCCACGCACGTTCATGCCCGGCAGACTCGCCATGCGGAACGGGCGACCGCCTCTCAGTCCGATGTCCCCGTGATACGCGGCGTTGACCGTGGGCCGGGAGCAGACCGGCGGCGTGTCCAGTGACGCCGGCAGACCCAGCGGCTCGATGGAGTCGGGGAGCGGCTCGTTCAGGCGCAACAGGATGAAGTCTTCCCCGACCGGGATCGGCCGGATGATGTGAACGGTGCGGCCGCCGTCGGCCGAGCGGAAATCGCTCACGGTGCGCACGTCGTCGAAGCGCCCCGGCGCATCCAGGCTGGGCAGGCTGATGCGCATGCCCAGCGGCGAGGCCGGAACGTCGCCTCCGCGGGCCAGCGTGAGATGGGCCGCCGTGAGCACCGTGTCCCGATAGCAGATCGGCGTGCCGGTACCCACCTGCGAGCCCGGCAGCGGGAAGGTCACGTGCAGCGCGCGGGCGAGATGCCGGCGCGCGTGCGGATGCGAGGCGCGAAGGCTGCCGAAGTCTCCCGTGAGCCGCTCGTCCCGGTCGACCACGCCGACCCGGTGCACGAACGAGGCCGCGGGCGTGACGCGGGCGGAGCCTCGCCACGGCCCCATCGTGGGGTCGGAACGCACCAGCATGGCGCGCCCGGTCTCCGGCGCGGCGCTCGCGGCGGCCGTCGCCGTCGTCACCGCGACCGCCAGACAGAGGCCCGCGCCGACCAGGGTCATCCGATTCTTGGTTCGATCCGCCATGTGAATCTCGTGTCACGCCATGCAAGGGCCACAAGCAACCAGCATGCCTGCATCATGGCGGCGACCCACCATTCGATGGCGTTCTCGACACGGTCCGGTTCGGCCAGCACCGCCTTGAGTGCGAGATTCAGCGCTCCGAGCAGGAACGGACACCCGGCGAGCAGCAGTATGGCGAGCCCCGGGAAGCGCAGGGCCGTCCGGCCGGGATCGCGTGCCAGTGTGAGCATCAGACCGGCGAGCAGGATCTGCGCGAAAACCGTTCCCGCGAAATAGCCGTAGATGCCGAACCGCCGCATGAAACGGTACAGCTCGGTATCGGAACCGAGCATCGTGACGTAGAGCACGAGGGATGCGCTGGCCGTGAGGCCGAGCGCGAGCATCGACACACGCCGGCGCCGCAGGGCCCGGGCACCCGCCGCGCCGCCGGGGCCACCGGCTGCGTCCGCAGCCAGCAACCGGATCCACTGATCGGTCATGATCCAGAGCACGGCCAGCACCGCCGCAAGCAACGTGAATGCGGGCTTGAAGAGATAGACCGAAGGCTGCGCCCGCCCGGTCGCGCTGATCGACATGCAGCCGTCCAGCATCGGATAACAGCCCGGAAGCGTGCCCGCGCCGATCCCGAGCGCGAGACTCAGGTGCACGACCACCGCCGGCACCAGCGCCGCAGCCACGGCGAGCGCGAGGGGAAGCGGCCAGCGGGTCGCGCCGAACGTCATCCTGAGATCCGGTCAGTCGCCGCGGGCAGGCTCGCGTTGGCCGGCGCCGAACGGCTCGCCTGCCCTGCCGAACAGATGACGCGCGCGAAATCCGAGACCAGGGGTCCGCACGGGTGGGTCGGCCGGCAACGTCCAGGGCCGCAGAGAGCCCGCGGCTTCGGCATCCCGAACGCTCTCGGCGAGATCGCGCATCGCCGCGGCGGGCACCCCCAGCCGATTCAACCGTGTCTCCCAGGTGCGTACGTCGTCCTCTGCGAAGCGCTCGGACAACAGGGACACGATGCGCTCACGATGCTCGCCGCCGGCGAACGCACGCTCCCCGCCCGGCACCAGCGGTTCCACCTCTGCCCGCAGACCCAGGGCGTCGGCCAGCCGGAGCAACTGCGAGCGTGTGTTGGCGGCCACCGCAAGCAGCCCGTCGCGGCAACGGAACTGTCCGCCGCCCGGGCTGCCGGAGTACGCGCGGTTGCCGATGCGCTCCGGTGCACGGCCGCTGGCGAGGGTGTCCACCACGCTCGGATACATGGCCTGCATGGCGGCGCCGAGCATGGAAACGTCGAGCGAATCACCCTGGCCGGTGAGGTCACGCCGGCGGACGGCCGATACGATCGCCAGGGCCGCGACGATACCGGCGACGCTGTCGATCAGCGGGAAGCCGACCTTGATGGGTCCGTCGTCGGGTCCGCCTGGCAGATAGTTCATGCCGGAAGCGGCCTGGATCACGTGGTCATAGGCCGCCCGCGAGCCCCATTCGCCATCCCCCCCGTAGCCGCTGATGCGGCAATGGATGAGATCGGGACGCGCGGCGCGCACCTCGGCCTCGCCGAGACCGTATCGATCGAGAACGCCCGGCCGCATGTTGTCGACCATCACCTGCGCACCGGCGAGCAGCGACTGGGCCCTCGCCCGATCGGTCGCCGCGTTGAGGTCCAGCCGGACGATCTCCTTGCCGTGATTCAGCGATGCGAAGCCGGTGTGTCTGGCGCGCATGACATCGCCGTCCGGGTGCTCGACCTTGATGACGCGCGCGCCCAGGGCGGCCAGATGAAAGGTCGCGAACGGCCCGGCGATCACGTGGGAGAAGTCGAGCACGGTGATGCCGTCGAGCGCGGCGGTGTGAGTGTTGGGTTCGCTGTTCATCGCGATTCGTGTCTCCGGTGTCGGGTTCTGCGCCAACCGGCACGCGGTCCGCGCGCGGGCTGCATCCGCCCCGTTCCGCACTATGCCACTCACCGCGACCATGACCGCAAAAGGCATCTGTGTCACCATCCCTTATCCGATGTCGGGGCGCGGGCTGCAGCCCCTCGCTGCCCGGCACGACAAGCATGGAGACGACGATGATCGAAGGTCTGCAGGTCAGGCGCCTGGCCAAGGCGCTGGGTGCGGAAGTCACGGGGATCTCGCTGGCCGAACCGGGCGAGGCCGGCATCGAGGCGGTCCGCGAGCTGATCGCCGAACACATGGTGCTGTTCTTCCCCGGCCAGTTCCTGGACCCGGAATCCCATGTCGCCTTCGGTGCGCACTTCGGGCCCCTGGAGCCGCACCCGAACGTGCGCAACGCCTACCTGGAGCATCCCTACATCTTCGAGCTGGCCGCCTCCAAGGGCGGCGTGGCCGACGAATGGCACAGCGACATCACGTTCCAGGAAGAACCGTCGGTGTTCGCGATCCTCAACATGGTCCGCTGCCCTGAAGTCGGTGGCGACACCCTCTGGGCCAACGCGGCGGCCGCCTACGAGGCGCTGTCGCCGCCCCTGCGTGACCTGTGCGACGGGCTCACCGCGCTGCACGACGCGGATCCGCACGGCCGCAGCGATCAGACCACCATCCATCCGGTCGTCCGCGTGCACCCGGTGACGGGACGGCGCTCACTGTTCGTGAACGAACACTTCACCCGGCGCATCGTCGAACTCAGCCATGCCGAGAGCGACATGCTGCTCAACTACCTGACCCGCTGGGTGGCTAGCCACCGCTTCACCGTGCGCTACCGCTGGACGCAGGGCACGATCGCGATGTGGGACAACCGCTGCACCCAGCACTACGTGCTGAACGATTTCGAGGGCGAGCGCATCATTCAGCGCGTCACCGTCATGGGCGATCGCCCCCAGGCGGCATGCCCGCCACGCTGGGAACCCTACCGGCGCGCCGTGAACCCGGGCGCCACGAGCCGACTCGACCGGCAACTCAACCGGCACCTGAAGGGCGAACGGCCGCCGCTCGATTCCCCGGTTCCGGAGGAGAGCGCGTCGTGATCACCGAGATCGTCTCTTTCGACACCCCGGCAGGCATCACGCGCGAGCAGATGCTCGAGGACGCCGCCGGCACGATCGACCGCTGGAGCGACTACCCCGGCCTGGTGCGCAAGATGTTCGTCTGGGACGCGGAACGCGGCCGCGGGATGGGCATCTACCTCTGGGAGGCGCTAAAGCACGCCGAGCAGGGCCATGACGCGGCCTGGCTCGACCGCGCCGAGGCACACTGGGGCAACCGGCCGGTGATCGAGCGCTACGACTGCTTCATGATTCTCGAGAACCCCGGGGGCCAGGTGCAGCGTCCTCCGCAGGGCTGAGGGTTGCGCCGCAGGGCTGAGGGTTGCGCCGCAGGGCTGGGGTGTTGCGCCGCAGGGCTGGGGTGTTGCGCCGCAGGGCTGGGGTGTTGCGCCACAGGGCTGGGGTGTTGCGCCACAGGGCTGGGGTGTTGCGCCGCGGGCCGGGGCTTGCATCGGGCGGGAACAGCCCCAAGCTAATGTGTATGCCCCGTCCGTGTCGGCCCAGGTGTATGCCCCGACCGTGCCGGCCCAGCAAGCATCGATCCGCCCTGAGAACCGCTCATGAACGCCCCGGACTCACAGACCCTTACCGTGGTCTGCCCGCACTGCCGCAAGACCAACCGCCTGCCCGCAGCCCGGGCCGCGGAACAGCCCGACTGCGGCGCCTGCGGCCAGCCGCTGTTCACTGGTGAGCCCCTCACGCTGGGCGATGCGGATTTCGATGCGGTGCTGGCACGCACCAGCCTGCCCGTGGTAGTGGACTTCTGGGCGTCGTGGTGTGGTCCCTGCAAGATGATGGCGCCACACTTCGCGCGCGCGGCCGATTCGTTGCGGGGTCGCGTGCAATTCGCCAAGGTCGATACCGACGCGAATCAGGCCCTGGCGGCACGCTTCGGAATCCGCAGCATCCCGACCCTGGCGGTGTTCGAGAACGGTCGAGAGGTCAAGCGCAGTGCCGGCGCGATGAGCGACGGCCAGATTCGCGCATGGCTCGGCGGCTGAATCCGGGGGCCGCGTCAGTAGGAGGCGTGGTCGAAGGCACGCCAGCGCATCGCGGCGTAGCCGATGGCGGCCACGAGCAACGCCACGGCGGCCACGGATGAAAACGTGAAGCAGGTTCCCGAGACGATCGTCGGAGCGGCCATGGCCTCGCTCACCGACCCGAGCAGGGCACTGCCGACGAACCAGCGCAGGTAGCGCCGCATGTAGCAGGGCAGGAAACGCAGCCCGCGGCTGCGGTTCGCCCGCATGATGGCGGCGTGCAGGAAGCGGTCGGCGCGCGCGGGCACCTCCTCGAACATCCAGACGAACGAGCAATAGCGCCAGAGCAGCTCGCCGAACGAGCGTTGGCTGAGGGTGTCGGTGGCTGGCTTCGACATCGCGTGTCCCTTACCGTCAGACAGCGGGGATGACCTGAATACGTCGCGGAAACGGACCGGCCGGTTCTGCGGATCCCGCAAACGGCCGTCTTTTCCGATGTCTTGCTAGTTAACGGCGCGGGCACGGCCGTAACCCGCTCCGCCGGCCGGACGGTCGGATGCGACCGCCGGGCGCCGCCCGACTGCGGCACAACCGAGACGGGCGTCAGGGGCCCCGGCGCCATGACCGGCAGGAGCGCCAGGCCCCGTACCGGATCCGCATCCGGGTCACCGGTTCAACCGCGGGGCACGAGAGCACCGCACGCCGCGTGCCCGCCGGTTGCACGCCCGCGCGTCCGACGGTTGCACTCTATACTGCCCGCATGACACTGAACACCCCGCCATGGCATTGAACCCCGCCGCCAGCCCGCCGGGCCCCGGAGACGAACTGGTCGTCTGGGGTCGCGCCACGTCAGCCAACGTTCAGAAGGTCCTCTGGGCCCTGCACGAACTCGGGCAGCCCTACCGGCGCATCGACGCCGGTGGCCGCTACGGCATCGTCGACACGCCGGAGTACGGCCACCTGAATCCGAACCGTCGTGTCCCGACGATCCAGCACGGCGGGCTCACGCTATACGAGTCCAATGCCATCGTCCGACACCTGGCGCGACGGTACGGCGGCGTGCTGATGCCCGCCACCGAAAACGAGGTCGCGGTGGCCGAACAGTGGATGGACTGGGCCGCGACCACCTTCACACCGGCCTTCACCGGCGTGTTCTGGCAGGTGGTGCGCTTCGCGCCGGAGAACCGGGACGACGCAGAGCTCGAACGCCAGTTGCAGCGTCTGTCCGCCGCGGCGCGGATTGCCGATGCCCGTCTGGCCGGGAGCGAGTGGCTGGGCGGACAGACGCTGCA
>JAUIAI010000073.1 GCA_030425615.1 Gammaproteobacteria bacterium | reverse complement strand
AACGTCGGCATCAATGCGCCCGAGATCGAGTACGCGTTCCACCCCGAGGGCGACTGGATCGATCTCACCACGGTGCACAAGGGCGGTCTGTTCGGCTCGGACTACCGCATGCTGTTCCCGGGCGACGGCATCGAGGGCATCAAGCGCTTCTATCTCGACACCCTGGTGGCCTTCGGCAAGCGCGGCCTGGCCTGCCAGCCGGCCATCGTGGGCGTCGGCCTGGGCGGTTCGAAGGACGCCTGCATGACCCTGGGCAAGCAGGCCTCCTGCCTGCGCGTCGTGGGCTCGCGCAACCCCGACCCGAAGATCGCCGCCCTCGAGGACGAACTCAAGACGCTGGGCAACTCCATCGGCATGGGCGCGATGGGCTTCGTGGGTTCGTCGATGGTGGTCGCCTGCAACATCGAGGTCGGCTACTGCCATACCGGCGGCATGCCCATGAGCGTACACATGTTCTGCCTGTCGTCGCGGCGCGCCACGGCGCGCCTGCACCCCGACGGGCGCATCGAATTTCGCACCGACCCCATGTGGTTCACCGACTATTCGCGCCGCACCGGCGTCGACTGGGACGGCGAAGCCGCGCCTGTGGCGGACGGGGCACGGGCGGAGGCCACCCAGTCATGAGCACCCTGCGAACGGTGGAACTCCAACTGCCCGCCAGCCCCGAGGCACTGGCCGATCTGCGGCTGGGCGACGTCGTCTATCTGATCGGGCGGGTGCACACCGCGCGCGAGGGCGTCTACAAGCGTGCGGTCGACGACGGCATCGCGCTGCCGCCGGACATCGGCACCGCGAGTTTTCACTGCTCGCCGGCCGCCTCGCTGGACGCCGCCGGCGTGCCCTCGGTGGGCGCGGTCACGGCCACCGCGAGCTTTCGCTTCTCGAAGTGGATCGAGGGCTGGCTGCGGGTCTCGGGCTGCAACATCATCATCGGCAAGGGCGGCATGTCCGGGGCCGACTACAAGCGCGCGTTCGTGCCGCACCAGGCCGTGTACCTGACCACCGTCGGCTACGGCACGGGGGCGCTGCTCGGGCGCGGCATCCGGCGCGTGGCGGCCACCCACTGGCTCGACGAACTGGGACTCGCACAAGGCATCTGGGTGCTCGACGTCGAGCACTTCGGGCCGTTCCTGGTCGATGGCGACCTGGCCGGCAACTCGCTGTTCGAGCGCGAGAACGCCCGGATCGAACCGCGTCTGAAGGCGTTGTACGCCGGCACCCGGCCGCCGGCGTTGCGGCGTTTTGGTGAAACCGACAGAAGGGAGGACGAGGTGATCTGACTCGGTGGCCGTGCTGCCGTTTCTCGTGGCGTACCTGATCGTGATCGTGGTCGTTTGCCTGATGCCCGGGATCGTCACCGCCTTGCCTGATGCGTTCTACGGCTGAGCGGCGCCCGGCGTCGGCCCGGGTGCGCAGGCAGCGCCGGTGCCCGGCCGTTGCCTGGTACGTGAGCCGTGCGGGCGCATGTCGAACCCGGGTCGCGTGGTATTCGCCGATTCAGATGCGGGCGCGATGCCACCCTTGCGCATCGAAGTAATGCAATGCATCGCCGCGGCCCACGAACCGGCCCGATTCGAACACTCCGCCGTTCCGGAGCTCGAACGTGACGGTTTCCACGTTTGCGAGCCGGCCATCCGTGAGTTCGGCCAGATAGCCCGTATCGGCGGGATCATCGTACTGACCCGTGAACAACGCGTGTGACCCGGAGACGGCGAACGCGTGACACCCGGCCAACCCGGTGGTCCATCCCGTCAGTTCAAAGCGGCTGCTGACCCGGTAGAGTTCGAACGCGCTGTATGCGAACACTCTGGCCTCGTCGGCGCAGACGTTGAGCGCATAGCAATCGTCGATCGGGCCGAAATCGCAGTCGGCCGGGAAGCGCCAGAGCAGCGCACCTTGATCGTCGAAGCAATTCAGGCCGGCTGCTCCGACAGGCTCTGGCCCCGGGTCACCCCATCCGAAGTTGCCGCACACCCCTTCGTCGAAGTACGACACCCAGATGCGCCCGCGTGAATCCACGAACGCATCCTCCACGCCGTCGCCCACCAGGAACGACTGCATTGTCCGGGTTCGGGGGTCGACGACGAAAGCGTTGCGGTCGAAGTCATCTTTACCGCGCCACCGTGCCCGTGACGCCACGACCAGAATCCGGCCATCCGGGAACACGTCCACCCGCGGGAAGGTGACATCGAGTGGCGGCAGATCGACGCTGGTCTCCGACGCCTCGCTCAGCACCGTCACCCGAAATCTGCGGGGCTTCGGCATTCTCGTGCCCGGGAAATCACCGATACCGGTGGCGATTCTCTTTTGAATGTCCCGAGCCGCGTCTGCCTCCACGAACAGGAACACGGCGGCACCTTCGCTCGATACCGACCGGCCTGCGAGCGCGTAGCCGTCATGCCCGGGGAGTGCCGCCACCTGCTGGAACGCGATGCGGGTCACGATCGTGTCCGGGCGAGGGTTCCGACACTCAAGGCTTCCTCCGGGAAGATGTCCTGGCCATGGATACTACGGAAAGCGCCAGCCATCAGAGCCAGGGTTCGGGCAGGTGGGTCAGCCGTCTCGAAGCAGCCCGCCATAGCCCGGCACCGCGGCACGCACGCCGATCTTCTGCAGGCAGTGCCACAGGCTGGCCTGGTTGGCCGTGATCACCGGTCGGCGAAGATCATTCTCCAGCGCGTCGATGATCGCCACGCATCGGACGCCCGTGCCGACGAAGAGCACACCGTCCGCTTCCGGCGGGCATGCCGCGCGGATCTGACGGTACAGGAACTCCACGTCCTGCTCGAATCCCATGCCCTGCGGGTAGAGCTGTCGCGGCGGCACGTCGTGCCAGCCGCGCCCGGCGTCGGCACGAAACGCGCCGGCCGGCGACGCTCCGCCTGCCGAGATGTAGTGCGCGCCGGCCTCGACCACGGATTCGTCGAACCAGGGCGGGAACACGAGGAAGGGCCGTTGCACCCCCGCCGTGCGTAACGCCGCCAGGCAGTCGAGACCGTTCGTGGTCACGTGGGTCCCGGCGGGCAGGATGTCGCGCAGCACTGCAATGACCGCGTCGTCCCAGCCCGCACCGCCCAGGATGCTGCTTGAACTGTGCGCCATGACCACCGCATCGAGACGCATGGCGGCGAAATGACCCGCGCCGCGCGCCAGATCGTCCGCCAGGACCAGGCCGGTGTCATCGCCGTCACGCCATTGGGCCCACGGCGCCGGCGCATCGATTCGCGCCGCATGCACCGAAACACCCGGCGGCACCATCGCCCACCATTCCGCTTCGGGCACCGCCTCGCTCGACACGATGAACAGCCCGATGCGGGCCCGCCAGCCCCAGTTGTCGCGGTTCGTCACGGGCTCCTCCCGTTGAAGTTGCCCGCATGGTAGCCGCACCCCGTGAGGTGTCCCGTCACGCAGCGTCGTCCTCGAACGTGAGTTCCATGAAGACCGCGCTCTGCCGGCAGGCGGCCAGCGTCTCCGGCGCCTGATAGTCCTTCATGCTGTTCTCCGAGTAGGGGTCGATCTCCCGGAAACCCGCCGCGCGGTAAAGGGTGTGCGCGGCCTCCAGCGCTTTGAGGCTCTCCAGGCGGACCCGGCGGTATCCGAGGGCGCGCGCATCCCCCAGGAGCCGCGTGAGCAGCAGCCGCCCGGCGTCCACCCCACGAACCTGCGGCTGAACATACATGCGCTGGATTTCGCCGATGCCATCGGCCAGACGCTTCAGGCAGCCCACGCCCACAGGGGCGTCACCGACCCGCACGAGATAGAAGCGGCCGGTGGGCGGGTAGAACTTGCCGGCGTCGTCGATGTCCGAGGACGCCATGGCGTGCACATCGAAGCTCAGGCCGTACTCGGCGCGAGCGATGTCCGCCACCCAGCGCAGGTACTCGCCGATCAGCGCCCTGGCGGCCTCGCGCTGTGCAGGCGACTCCACAGCCTGAAGCTCAACGGTGACAGCCATCCGTCAGCGGCCATACCACTGGCGCAACTCGATCGGATTTCCGTCCGGATCGCGGATCTCGGCGCGCGCATACTCCGGCCGCCTGATGGGTCCCCAATGCACCGGCACGTCCTTCTCGGCCAGGAAGGCGAGCGCGCGGTCCATGTCCTCCACCTCGAGCGCCAGGCACTGCCAGCCCAGCCGCTGCCGCGGCCCGCGTGGCTCGAACGCCGGCGCCTCCGGGTAGCACATCACCTCCACCGTGGTATCGCCCAGATCCAGGTAGACGAGATCCAGCGGACCCGCCGGCGTCTCCGGAATGCGCATGCGGCTGCGCTCTTCGAAGCCGAGCGTCCCGACATAGAAGGCGACCGTGCGTTCGGGCATCTCGGTCAGTAGTTCGATGTGGTCTATTCGCTTGAACATGTCTGCTCCTGGTTCGGCGCGGGGCGGCCCGGGCGGCTTCAGAGCGAGTATGCGCGCATTGACTTGCAGACCTATGGCAGATAAGTCGCCTTGTACTCTGCCGGTACTTCGACCGGCTGGAGCCGGCCCGCGAGCGAGAGCACGATGACGAGCGAGATCGCCGTCCCGAGCGCAATCGGGACGCCCAGCGCGAGTCGTCTTGTCGTGCCCGAGTCTTCCGGGACGCCCCAGTAAGCGGCGCAGCCCACATGCGTGAACAGGGCCAGCACCGCCAGGAAGTAGTAGGGCGCGAAGAAGAACTGGTTCGGCGGCACGTGGAAGCCCGCGGCGGCGAAGTAGAAGTTCGTATCCAGTTCCAGCGCCGTGCGGCCGAAGAGTACGGCACTCACGTGGATCAGCAGGAAAAGGGCGAGACAGGCGCCCGAGGCCGCCTGCAACCAGGGGACGAAACCCCGGCGGGCGCGAAGACCGCGAAGGAACAACCAGCCGCCGCTCAGCACCTGGAAGGCCACGCAGAAAAGGAGCAGGCCCTCGACGACCGGTTGCCGATAGATGAGGCGCGCCACCCGCATGAACTCGATGTGGGTTTCAACCCCGCCCAAGGAGGCAAGGTGGTTCGCGATATGAAACAACGCGAAGACGGCGATCACGATCGCCGATGTGCGGTGAAGTCTTCGGAGAGGCATAGAGGACGGATGCGTCTGTGCGAGTGATCCTGCCGCGTCGGCGCTGACAGGGGGCGGTGCGTTCCCGCTACGCGCCGGCCCCGGACTGCCCGGAGCCCTTCAGCGCCGTGACTTCGATCTCGATCTTCATCCGCGGGTCCGCCAGCCCGGCGGAGATCATCATCGCGGCCGGCCGAACCTCGCCGAAGTGTTTGCGCAGCGCCGGCCAGCATTCGGGAAACGCCGCCCCGTCGGGCAGGACGTAGGTGACGCGAACCACGTCTGCCAGGCTGGATCCGGCCTGCTGCAGGGCCGAGGCGATGTTCTTGAGACACTGCTCTGTCTGCTCCGCCAGCCCATCGGCGATGGACATCTCCGCGTAGTCGAAGCCGGTGGTGCCCGACACGAACACCCAGTCGCCGACGACGACGGCCCGCGAGTATCCGATCTCCTGCTCGAAGGTGGATCCGGAGCTGATGAGTTGCCTGTTCATTGGAGGTCCGTTGGCCCGGTCAAACCATCCGATTGCCGTTCCTGGATTCGGCCGGCACCTGCTGGATGGCGTCCCAGTGTTCGACGATCTTGCCGTTCTCATCAAAGCGGAAGAAGTCCATCGTCACGTACTCGTCGCCCCGGGGCCACACCTGGTGGGTGTGCAGCGCAACCAGATCGCCCTGGGCCACGGCCCGGACGAAATCGATGGTCTTGTCGGGGTAGTCCCTGGCCATCTCTTCGAAGTAGTCGATGAACGACGCCTTGCCGTCGCCGACCGCCGGGTTGTGCTGAATGTACTCGGCGCCCACGTATCGCTCGACGGCTTCGGTGGGTCGGCCCAGATAGGCCGTGCGATAGAACGCGATGGCGTTCGCCTTGTTGGCTTCGAGATCCTGCGGCATGGGTTTTCTCCTGCGGCCGATGAAAGTGTCCCCGTCACGGCGCCTAAGGCATCGTCAGCCGAGCCGGGCCAGGGCGGCGGAGGTCTCGGCCGCGAGCGTCTCCACCAGTTCGCCGGCCTTCAACTTGCGGCCCATGGCTGCCGACTGTCCCACTCAGACGGTCTGCAGCGAAGGGTCCGCGTCCCACAGCGGCTGCGTCAGGATGACCTGGACCGGGAAGGGCGCCGGTGGCAGGTCCAGGTCGCGCAGCAAGGCTTCGATGCCGTTCCTGAGAATGCGTGACGGCTTTCCGGAGGCCAGGTCGGTGACCGTGGTCTCGTGGTGGCCGGCGCTGGTGATGGCGCGCAGATAGTTCGGCGGCAGATCCGTCTCGGGGCAGCTCAGGAAGGCGGTACCCAACTGAACGGCGCTCGCCCCCAAGGTCAGCGCGGCGGCGATGCCCCGCCCGTCGGCGAGCCCGCCGGCGGCGATCACCGGAACGGACACCGCGTCCACCACCTGCGGAAGCAGGGCGGCAAGGCCGGCCTGCGCGCCCGCCTCACCCGGCAGGAAGGTGCCCCGGTGGCCGCCGGCCTCCAGGCCCTGGGCGATCACCGCGTCGACCCCGCGTCGCTCGAGTTCGCGGGCCTCGGCCACCGTGGTCGCCGTGCTGATCACGAAGATGCCCGCAGAGCGCAAGGCCGCCATGATGTCGTCCGGCGGCAGGCCCAGATGGAAACTCACCACATCCGGCTTCAGATCGAGCACGGCTTCGAGGTCGTGCGGGGCGACCCGGCCGTCCAGGGGCGGGATCTCCGGTGGCGGACCGAGCCCGAAGCGCGCGTAATGGGGCGCCAGCGCCTCGCGCACGCGCGTCGTACGCGCTTCGTGATCGGGCGCTGGCTCGAACAGGACGAAATTGACGTTGATCCGGCCCTCACTCGCCTGCCGAAACATGAGAATGCGATCGCGCAGGGTGCCCGGCGGAGCCAGCAGCAGCCCCATGCCGCCGAGCCCGCCGGCATTGGCCACGCCGGCGGCCAGCGCCGGCGACGCGAGGCTGCCCATCGGGGCCTGGAAGATCGGCCAGGTGAGGCCGAGGCGTTCGGTCAGCGCGTTGCGCGCCCACGATTTCGTGGCCATGAGTGCCTCCCTCTGCGGCTGCGCCCGTCGGGAAAGGGATTCCATTCCCTGGCACGGGATCATGCCGCCTCCGGTTGTACCACGCCTGCATCCGGCCGGGGCAGTCCGACGAGTGACGATCCGGCTGCTGCTTGAAACGGGCGACCGCCGGGGCAACGAAAACCGAAGCAAACTACACTCGGCGAATCAACGGCTTGGCGGCGCCGGCCCGCCCCAATGGAGGGAACGCATCGATGAGCAGCGGTGACACCGACGTATTCGCGGCGCTGGCCGCCGAGCTCGAGCCCGCCGTGCTCACGGCGGGCGAAGGCATCGAGCCGCGCTATCTCGGCGACTGGGCGGTGCGTGACGAATCGGCACGGCCGGCGGCGCTCGTGCGGCCCCGCACCACGGCCGAGGTCGCCGCCACCCTGAAGACGTGCGACCGTCTCGGCGCGGCGGTGGTGGCCCAGGGCGGGCGAACGGGTCTCACCGGCGCCGCGGTGCCGCCCGACGGCTGCGTCATCCTGTCGCTGGAGCGTATGGACGCCGTCGGCGAGGTGGACCATGCCTCGGGTACCCTGGAAGCCGAGGCCGGCGCCGTTCTCGAGCGCGTGCAGCAGGCGGCCGATGCGGCCGGCATGAAGTTCCCGCTGGACATCCCCGGGCGGGGCTCGTGCACCATCGGCGGCAACATCTCCACCAATGCCGGCGGCAACCACGTGCTGCGCTACGGCATGATGCGCAACCTGGTGCTCGGGCTGGAGGCGGTGCTGCCCGACGGTACGGTGCTCAGCTCCATGAACCGCATGCTCAAGAACAACGCCGGCTACGACCTCAAGCAGTTGTTCATCGGCAGTGAGGGCACGCTGGGCGTGGTCACGCGGGCGGTGCTCAGGGTCTTCCCGAAACGGCCCGACGTTCAGACCTGCCTGTGCGCAGTGCCCGACATGGCCGGACTGCTCGCACTGCTCGAGCGCGCGCGCTCGGACCTCGGCGACACGGTGTCCGCCTTCGAGGTCATGTGGCCGTCGTTCTACGACTACGGCACGGTCGGGTTCGGCCGACGGCCGCCATTGCCCGCGGGGCAGGCCGCCTATGTGCTGATCGAGACCGAAGGCGTGGCCGCCGGTAACGGCGAGGCAGCATTGCTGGCCTTTCTGGAACAGGCGCTCGCGCACGGCTGCGTCGCGGACGCCGTCGCGGCGCATTCCATGGCCCAGCGCGCCGAACTCTGGGCCGTGCGCGATTCCTCCGGCGAGCTGCAGAACACCATGGGGCCGTACATCCCGTTCGACATCAGCGTGCCGATCGGCGAAATGGCCGGCTTCGTG
>JAUIAI010000072.1 GCA_030425615.1 Gammaproteobacteria bacterium | reverse complement strand
GACATTCCGCAGGCCGAGACCCGCACCCTGCGGGAAGTCCTGGCCCTTCCCTGGGGCGTCGAGCTCTACGGTCTGCTGCTGCGCTGGAATCCGCTGAATCTGACGCAGTGGCTGCCGGCGCCGCCGTCCGGACGACGCGTCCTGGTCGTCGGTTGCGGCCCGGCCGGCTTCACGCTCGCCCACGAGTTGCTCCGCGCCGGCCACCAGGTGGTCGCGATCGACGGGCTCAAGATCGAACCGGATCCGGCGGGACCCGCTCCCGTTGAGCGCTTCGATACGCTGGTCGAGCCGCTTGACGCCCGGGTGGCGGGCGGTTTCGGCGGCGTCGCCGAATACGGAATCACGGTTCGCTGGAACAAGAACTACCTGCGACTGATCCGCCTGCTCCTCGAGCGCTGGCCGCGTTTCGGTCTGTTCGGAGGCGTACGGCTGGGCAGCACGCTGACGATGGACGATGCGTGGGCGCTCGGCTTCGATCACGTCGCCCTCGCCGTCGGCGCCGGCGAGCCCACGGTGCTGGACATCCCCGGCGGACTGGCCAACGGGGTGCGAACGGCGAGTGACTTCCTCATGGCGCTGCAACTGACCGGCGCGGCTCGCGAGGACAGTCTGGCCAACCTCGAACTGCGGCTTCCGGTCGTCGTCGTCGGCGGCGGGCTGACGGCCATCGACACGGCCACCGAGGCGCGGGCCTACTACGCCGTGCAGGTCGAGAAAATGCTGCGGCGTCACGAGATCCTCGAGGCGGCCGGCGCCGCTCCGCCTGCCGACGAAGTCCTCTCGACCTTCCTGAGCCATGCGCGCGCGCTGCGCGAGGCGGGCACCCGCGAAGCCCGCCACGCGTTGATAGACGGCTGGGGCGGCGTGACCATCGCCTATCGAAGACCCCTGATCGACAGCCCCGCGTATCGCCTCAATCCGGAGGAGCTGGAGCATGCGCTCGCCGAGGGCATCCGGGTCCTCAGCGACGTACGGCCCGTGGCCGTCGAGACCGACGACGACGACCGCGTACGCGCCATGCGGCTGCAGGGTGGTGACGGCCGGGAACTGACCCTGGACGCCGGAGCGGTCCTGGTTGCTGCCGGCACCCGGCCCAACACCGTCCTCGCCGGCGAATTCAGGCGCGTGCTCGGCGTGAGCCACGGCGCACTCGCCACTTCCGACGGTCGTCCTCCCGGTCGCCATCCCAAGGACGCGGATGTCCGGTTCTTCTGCCATGAACACAGGGACGGCCAGAGCGTGAGCATGCTGGGCGACGCTCATCCGGCCTTCGCGGGCAACGTGGTGAGCGCGATGGCCTCTGCGCGCCGGGCAGCGCCCGTGATCAACCGGCGCCTGCGCGCGCTGCCGGCCCGTTCCGGTGCGCCCGTGTGGTCCCGCTGGATCGCCCGCCTGAACCGCGACTGGCAGGCCCGCGTGGCCCGCGTCAGCGAGCTGGCACCGGGCATCGTGGAACTCGTCGTCAAAGCGCCCGCTGCGGCCCGACGTTTCGCCCCGGGTCAGTTCTTCCGGCTGCAGACCTACGAGACCACGGCGTCGCGGCCGTCGCTGGCCGGCGAACCGGGCCGGCTGGCGACCGAGACGCTGGCGATGACCGGGGCGTGGGTCGATGTCCGCCGCGGCCTGGTCGCGCTCGTGGTGCTCGAGATGGGCGGGTCCGCGGATCTGGTCCGCCGGCTGCGCCCGGACGAGCCGCTCGTGCTGATGGGCCCGACCGGAACGCCATCCACGCTGGGACGCGATCAGACCGTACTGCTCGTGGGAGGCGGACTGGGCAACGCCGTCCTGTTCTCCATCGGTGCCGCGATGCGCGCGGCAGGCAACCGCGTGCTGTATCTCGCCGGCTACCGGCGTACGCAGGACCGGTTCCACGCCGATCGGATCGAGGCCGCCGCCGACGCGGTCGTCTGGTGTTGTGACCAGGCGCCCGGTTTCGTGCCGCGCCGCGCGCAGGACCTCGCGATCGTCGGCAGCGTGGTGCAGGCCATGCATCGGCTGGCCGACGGCGGGCTCGCAGTTCCCGGCTTTCGGGCGGAAGAGATCGAGCGCATGCTCGTGATCGGGTCGGACCGGATGATGGCGGCGGTGGCCGACGCCGTCCGGGGCCCGCTGGCAGGCAGATTCGCCGGATCGCTGACGGCGGAGGCATCGATCAATTCGCCGATGCAGTGCATGATGAAAGGGATCTGCGGTCAGTGCGTGCAGTCGCAGCAGGATCCCGAAACGGGGGCTCGCCGGGTCGTGTTCTCGTGTGCCTGCCAGGACCAGCCGTTGCTGGCCGTGGACTTCAGGGTGCTCGCAGGCCGCCTGGCCCAGAACCGAGCCCAGGAGCGCCTTGCCGCGGCCTGGCAATCTCAATTAACCGAAAATTTCGATCAATAAGAAGATTCATCCTGTTTCATCGGTCGAAACGACCCCCTCTGGCCGACCGCGGTCCCGCACCGGGGCGACGCTCGTCGGCGCGCACCGGGCCCCGGTCTGCGACTGTCACGAACTGTGCACGAATTCGCTGCGCCGCGACATATGCGGTATATAAGAGGGTCGTTACGCGCATGTTTCTTGTCCGCAATACTGTCAGAATTCGTAATCGGGCTCACCCCTGAGCCCTGCCGGCGGCCCGTGTCGATGCCGCGGCGGAGGTCCATCGATGCTCTATCAATTTCACGAGGCGCAGCGCGCCGTTCTCAACCCGGTGTCGAGTTGGGCGGACGCAATGAGCCAGATGTTCGCCAACCCGTACAGCCCGTTCGCCTATGCGCCGTTCGCGAACCGGGCGGCCGCGGGTTTCGAACTTATCCACCGCCTGGGCAAGGAGTACGAGAAGCCCGCCTTCGGGCTCACGGAAACGGAGATCGACGGCCGGTCGGTCAGCGTGCAACCGCGCATCGTCATCGACAAACCCTTCTGCAAGCTCCTGCATTTCGAGCGCCTGCTGCCGGCCAGGCTCGCCGACCGGGCCGACGACCCGGTCGTGCTGGTCTTCGCGCCGCTCTCGGGTCACCACGCCACCCTGCTTCGCGACACCGTGCGGGGGCTGCTGCCGCATCACGACGTCTACATCACGGACTGGATGGACGCGCGCATGGTGCCGCTGACGCAGGGGCCGTTCAGCCTGGACGACTACATCGGCTACGCGATCGAATTCATCCGCCACCTGGGTCCGGACGTGCACGTGATGTCGGTCTGCCAGCCGACGGTACCGGTTCTGGCGGCCGTCTCCATCATGGCCGAACTCCGTGACGACAGCCTGCCACTGTCGATGACCATGATGGGCGGGCCGATCGACACGCGCAACAGCCCCACCGAGGTCAACAACCTGGCCACGGACAACCCCTTCAACTGGTTCGAGCGCAACGTGATCTACGTGGTGCCGGCCAAGTACCCGGGCGCAGGCCGCCGCGTTTATCCGGGCTTCCTTCAGCATGCGGGCTTCGTCTCCATGAACCCCGGCCGTCACGCCAACTCCCATTGGGACTTCTACCTGGATCTGGTGCGCGGCGACATGGACACGGCGGAGGCGCACCGCCAGTTCTACGACGAGTACAACGCCGTCCTCGACATGCCGGCCGAGTACTACCTCGACACCATCCGCACGGTGTTCCAGGACCACCTGCTGCCCCGCGGATTGTGGAACGTCAGTTTCGACGGTCGGGCCTTCCGGGTGGACCCGTCCAAGATCACGAACGTGGCCCTGTTCACGGTGGAGGGCGAGCTCGACGACATTTCCGGGCCCGGCCAGACCCAGGCGGCCCACGGGCTGTGCACGAACATCCCCAGCGAGCACCAGCGCGATCTCGTGGTCGAGGGCGCCGGCCACTACGGAATCTTCTCCGGGCGCAGATGGCGCGAGATCATCCGTCCCGAGGTCAGCCGCTTCATCGGTGAGCACCGCAGGCGTATCGGCCAGCGCTCACGCTCACGCAAGGCTGCCTGAGGCAGACGATCGCCCGGTGTCGCTCGTCGACCGCATCGACGCCCTGCTTCCCCAGACGCAGTGCACCCGCTGCGGGTATCCCAGCTGTGCCGACTACGCGCGCGCGATCGCCCGGGACGGCGAGGCCATCAACCGTTGTCCTCCCGGCGGAGACGCGGGTATCGCCGCGCTGGCCGGGCTGCTCAGCCGGCCCCGGCTCCCGTTGGACCCCGAATGCGGCCAGGCGGGACCGCGATTGCTTGCGTTCATCGAATCGGACGACTGCATCGGTTGTACGAAGTGCATTCGCGCCTGCCCGGTGGACGCCATCATCGGCGGTCCGAAGGCCATGCACACCGTGCTCCCGGCGCTCTGCTCCGGATGCGAGCTCTGCGTGCCGCCCTGCCCGACCGACTGCATCCGCATCGTGCCGGCGGACGCGCCCTGGAGCGACGCGGACGCTCGCGACGCACGCCTGCGATTCGACCGGCGACAGGCCCGGTTGTCACGGGAACGGGAAGACGACCGTCGGCGCCACGAACGCGAGCTCACCACGAAGCTCGACGAGGCGCCGCCGGACGAGACGCGCCGGCGGGCGGTGTTGGCCGCCGCACTGGAGCGGGCACGCGCCAGGCTCGGTGCCCGCGACGGGCACAATCCGGGCTCATGAACGACGAAAAACGCGCGGAGATCTTCAGACGGTTCGCGCTCGCCGAGCCGGAACCGAAGACGGAACTCGAATATTCGACCCCGTTCGAGCTGCTGGCCGCCGTCCTCATGTCGGCGCAGGCCACGGATGCGGGGGTGAACCTCGCCACGCGCCGTCTCTTTCCCCTGGCGAACACGCCGCAGGCGATGCTGGACCTGGGAGAGGAACGGCTGGCGGAGACGATCCGCACCATCGGGCTGTACCGGGCCAAGGCGAAGCATCTCATCCAGGCCTGCCGGCTGCTCGTGGACGAACACGACGGCGCGGTGCCGGCCGACCGGGAATCGCTGGAACGGCTCCCGGGCGTCGGGCGCAAAACCGCAAACGTGATCCTGAACGTGGCGTTCGGGCAGCCCACGATGGCCGTGGACACCCATATCTTCCGGGTCGCGAACCGCACCGGCATCGCACCGGGCAAGGATGTTCTGGCGGTCGAGAAGAAGCTCCTGCGCAAGGTCCCTGCGCGTTACCTGCAACACGCGCATCACTGGCTGATCCTGCACGGCCGTTATGTCTGCAAGGCCCGACGTCCGGAGTGCTGGCGGTGCCCCATCGCCGATCTCTGCGACTACCGGGACAAGACCCCGGAGCCGGCGCCCCCACGACGTGTGCGGATCGGTCCGCCCGATCGCGAGACTGCGGCATGATCTCCGGTCGGACGACCCCACCGGAGCGCTGACCCGTGTTCGACCCCTCTCAGGCCGACGTTCGCCGCTTTTTCTGCGAGGCCTGGCGCAAGCACCGTGCGGCCGAGCCGCTGACCCCGCTGGAATCGATGGCGCTGGACGGAATCCTCGCGCATCCCGAATACCACGGGGATCTGGAGGACGTCGAAGCGGCACTGACGGCGGAGTACCCCGTCGAGGCCGGTCGCACCAACCCGTTCCTGCATCTGTCCATGCATCTGGCCGTCGCGGAGCAACTCTCGATCGACCAGCCGCCGGGTCTGCGCGCCGCTCATGGGCATCTGGTTTCGCGCCTGGACGATCCGCACGAGGCGGCACACGCGGTCATGGAGTGTCTTGGTGAGACCGTCTGGCGTGCGCAGCGCGACGGACGCCCGCCCGACGGCGAGGCCTATATCGACTGCATCCGCAGGCGGGCCGGACGATGAGCGCCGGACACCCAGCGCGTCCCGCGGGATCCGGGACCGGCGAGCAGCTCTGGCTGGAACTCGCCCCACACGAGGGCGGTAGTCCCTCGCGTCTGCTCGTCTTCCTGCACGGGGCCGGCTCGACTCCGGAGGCGATCGCGCCGCTGGCGCTGGCCTGGCAATACAAGTTTCCGCGCGCCTCGGTCCTGATCATGCAGGGCCTGGAGGCGGCGCGGGTCGGTCGCGGGCGTGACTGGTTCGACCCCAGTGGCACCGGCCGCGAGCAGCAAAAGCGGGCCGCACCGGCGGCTGATGCGCTTGTCGCGCGTATCGCAGAGGCACAGGCGAGGCTCGGCGTCTCGCCCGAGCAGACCGTGCTCGTGGGATTCTCCCAGGGCGGATCCCTGGCACTCGAAGTGGCGCGGCGGCACGGCGCCTGTGCCGGGATCGTCGTCTCGCACGCTGGCCGCCTGCTCTCCCCCCTCGCCCCGGATACACGCATCTCGCCCACGGTCCATCTGCTGCACGGCGAACTCGATTCCGTGGTCCTCGCAGAGCAGTCGATCCGCGCCTTTCGCGCCCTGCGCGACGCCGGCGCCCACGTGTCGCTGGACATCCTCAGCGACGGCATCCATTCGATCGGCCAGGACATGGTCAACGTCGGAACCGCGCGGGTGATGCAGACGCTGTTCGCCGGACGCAAACGGATCGAACTCGACCAGTACGCCGACATGCTCCAGGTCAGCACCGACAGCTCCACCCCCAGCGGCACGGGGCACTGAAGCGGGCCGGGAGCTCTGGTCGCCGGACCGACGACCGGGCCAGGAGCGCCGGACCCGGGCCCGTCGGCCCGGATGGGGTATCGTGTTGGGTTACGTGAAACCCTCTGACCCTTCTTCCTGGAGCCACGTCATGACCCGTGAAGTCGTCGTCGTCGCAGGCGCCCGCACCGCCGTGGGCACATTCGGTGGCAGCCTGACCAGCAAGACCCCCACCGAACTCGGTGCCCTCGTGGTGCGCGAATCCGTCTCCCGTGCGGGCATCGCACCGGAGGACGTCCACCATGTGGTGTTCGGCCACGTGCTCAACACGGAACCGCGCGACATGTACCTGTCGCGCGTGGCCGCGCTCGAGGGCGGACTGCCCAAGGAAGTTCCCGCACTCACGCTGAACCGCCTGTGCGGTTCGGGCCTGCAGGCGATCGTTTCGGCCGCGCAATCCATCATGCTAGGCGACGCCGATGTCGCGATCGGCGGTGGCGCCGAAGTCATGAGCCGTGGTCCGCACGCGATGCAGACCGCGCGTTTCGGCCAGCGCATGGGCGACACCCGTGTCGTGGACATGATGATCGGCGCGCTGCACGACCCGTTTCACAACATCCACATGGGCGTGACCGCTGAGAACGTCGCCCGTGAGCACCACATCAGCCGCGAGGATCAGGACGCGCTCGCACTGGAAAGCCACCATCGGGCTGCACGGGCGATCGAGGCGAGCTATTTTAAGGACCAGATCGTGCCCGTCGAACTCAAGGGCCGTAAGGGGACCACGGTCTTCGACACCGACGAACACGTTCGCCGCGACGCCAGCCTGGCCGACATGCAGAAGCTCAAGCCCGTGTTCGAGAAGGACGGAACGGTCACGGCGGGCAATGCCTCGGGCATCAACGACGGTGCGGCCGCCGTGGTGCTGATGGCCGCCGAGACCGCCACGGCCCGCGGACTGCGCCCGATGGCTCGGCTGGTCGGATACGCCCACGCGGGCGTCGATCCCAAGACCATGGGCATCGGACCCGTGCCGGCCTCGAAGAAGCTGTTCGAGCGCACGGGGCTGTCGGCGGGAGACATGGATGTCGTGGAAGCCAACGAGGCGTTCGCCGCCCAGGCACTGGCGGTCACACGCGGGCTGGATCTCGACCCGGCCAAGGTCAACCCCAACGGATCGGGGATCTCGATCGGTCACCCGATCGGCGCGACGGGCGCGGTGATCACGATCAAGGCGCTCTACGAACTGCAACGCACGGGCGGGCGCTACGCGCTCGTCACCATGTGTATCGGCGGCGGTCAGGGCATCGCGGCGATCTTCGAGCGTATGGGCTGAGGAGGCCCCCCGGCCCGGCCGTGCGTTCAGTTCAGGCGCACGGCGGCCCGCAGGTCGATCATCACCGGCGCGTTCTGGGGCAGACGAACCACGCCCAGAACGCTTCGGGGATGCCGGCCGGCGTCGCTGAACGCGCACGTGAGAATCCCCGACGCCCTGTCGGCGACCCACGAAATTCGGGTGTAGTCGTGCGTGCAGGCCACCCAGACGTTCATCTGCAGGACGCGTTCCACTCGGTCGAGCGCGCCCAGCGCCTGACGCAGGCGGGCAAGGGCCTGGAGCGCACATCGCGCGGCCTGACGGGCCACCTCTTCGTCGTCCACTTCGGCGCCGGCTCGCCCCTGGACGGGCAGATGCCCCCCTTCCTTGGCCAGCTGGCCGGCCAGCCAGGCGACGCCGTCGTGGACCACGATGGGCGCGTAGTCGAAGGCTGGGTCTTCCAGGGCAGGCAGCGAATGTCCTGCTCGATCAAGGCTTTCCTCTGGGGTCACTGTTACACTCCGGCGCGAAAGTCCGATGATACGGTGGGGTGTGAGCACCGCCCATCCCGGACCAGAAACAGAAAACCGACCTGGAGGACACCAT
>JAUIAI010000071.1 GCA_030425615.1 Gammaproteobacteria bacterium | reverse complement strand
GTGGCTGGTCTATCCGTTGGCCAAGACGGTTCATGAGTTCGCGCACGCGCTCGTGGCCAGACGCTTCGGCGCGGAAGTCAGCGAAATGGGGCTGCGCATGCTGGTACTGATGCCGATGCCCTACGTCGATGCGTCATCGGCCAGCCTGCTCGCCGACAAACGCGAGCGCGCGGCCGTTGCCGCGGCCGGGATCGTGGCCGAACTGGCGATCGCCACGCTGGCCATGTTCGCCTGGCTGCTGCTCGAACCCGGCATCGTCCGCGACGCGGCCCTGGCGACCCTGGTGATCACCTCGATCTCGACGGTGTTCTTCAACGGCAATCCGCTGCTGAAGTTCGACGGCTATTACGTGCTCACCGATCTGCTCGAGTTACCCAACCTGGCCCAGCGCGCCCGGCAGTACTGGCTGACGCTCTCGCAGCGCACGCTGCTGCGCCTGCGGCCGGCGCGTCCGATGCAGCTGGCCGAGGGCGAACGACCCTGGCTGATCGGTTACGGCGCGGCTTCGTGGATCTACCGCCTGTTCCTGTTCTTTTCGATCGCGTTGCTGGTCGCGGAGACATCGCCGGCAGCGGGCTTGCTGATCCTGCTGTTCGGCGCCTGGATGCTCCTGCTGCGCCCCCTGATCTCGGCGCTCGACTTCCTCGTCAACGACCCGGCGCTCAACGGCCGACGCATGCCTGCCTTCGCGCTGGGTGGCGCAACCGTGGCCGCGCTGCTTGCCGGCCTGCTGGTGCCCCTGCCGGCGAACACGTCAGCGCTGGGCGTGGTCTGGCTCCCCGAGCATGCCCAGGTTCGAGCCGGAGTCCCAGGGCGCATCGTGCGCTTCCTGGCCGCGCCGGATTCCCGGGTGCGCGCGGGCCAGCCGTTGGTCGAGCTTCGAAACGAGGAACTGGAGGTCACCGTTGCCGGCCACGAGGCGACCCTGCGCGGACTGCAGGCCGAGTACCTGGCCGCGCTCGGCGAGGGCAAGGCCGATGCCACCCTGAAGGCCGACGAGATACGGACCACCCGCGAGGAACTCGCCGACGCCCGCGAACGGCTGAAGGCGCGGATCGTCCGGGCACGCACGGACGGCCGCTTCGTCGTCCCCAGGGCCCAGGACATGCCCGGGCGCTGGCTGGATCAGGGCGAGCCGATCGCCTACCTGCTCGGAGCGCCACGCACGACCGTGCGGGTCGCGCTGCCGAACGCGGGTGCGGCCGCCGTACGCGACCGCACCCGGTCGGTCGAAGTGCGATTCCTGGAGTCTCCCGGTCGGTCGCTTCCGGCAAGGCTGACTTCCGATTCACAGAGCGGCATCACGAGACTGCCCAGCGCGGCGCTGTCACGGATGGCCGGCGGCTGGATCGAAATCGATCCGGAGGATCCCGAAGCACGGTCCACGCTCGAGCCGGTGTTCGTCATCGATGTCGTCATCGATGACCTTCCCGTGCAACGAGCGGGTCAGCGCGCAATGGTGCGCTTCCACCATCCCGATACGCCGCTGCTGTCGCAGGCCCACGACCTGGTCCGCAGGCTCTTCCTGCGGCACTTCCTGACATGAGCCCACCGATCCGACTCGCCCCGGTCCCCGGCATCGCGTGGGGCGCGTATCCGCAAAGACCCGGCGCGCAGCCGACCTCGGAGTGGGTCACACGCCTGGCTCGTTCGGCGCGCCGGGCCCATGCCGCCGGGCAGGCCGTGCGCGCCCTGGCGCCGCATTCACGTTCATGGCGGTTCGCCCTGCGCGTGAGCGCGTGCATCGGTGAGCATGCGAACCGCCCCCGAGCCGAACTCATCCGGGGTCTTCAGGCCCTGCGCGCCGGCTTCTCGCGGGACGGTCTGCACGATCGCCATCTGCTGCCGGCCTGCGCGCTGCTCGGCGAGCTGGCCCGCCGCGAACTCGGCCGGGTCCCCTACCCGGCGCAGATCATGGCCGTGCACGTCATGCTGCGCAACCGCCTGGCGGAGATGGCGACTGGCGAAGGCAAGACGCTGGCCGCCGGCATGACGGCGGCGCTCGGCGCGCTGGCGGGGATCCCGATCCACGTCGTCACCGCCAACGACTACCTGGTTCGGCGCGACCGAACGGAGATGGCGCCCTTGTTCGATGCTCTCGGTCTGACGTCGGCCGAAGTCGTGACCGGACAGACCCTGCCGCAGCGGCGGAGCGCCTGGCAGGCGGACATCGTCTACACGACAGGCCGCGAGCTGGTCTTCGATTACCTGCGTGACCGGCTGTCCGGCGCCGATCCGTCGGCCGCCCGCGGCTGGCTCGCCGGCACGCCGGTCGATGATCAGCGCGCGCCGCTGCTGCGCGGATTGTGCATGGCGATCATCGACGAAGCGGACAGCGTGCTGCTCGACGAGGCATGCATGCCGCTCGAACTCGAAGCCTTCGAGGGCTGCCTGGGGATCGCCCGTTCGCTCTGGGCGGGGCGCGACTTCAGGATCGTTCGCGCCTACCGGCAGGTGACGCTCACCGACGCGGGCCGGCGGCGCGTCGCCGCTCTGGCCACCACGCCGGCCGTCAGGCGCATGCACCCGCGGGAGCGCGATGCCCGCGTGATCACCGCCCTGGCGGCACTGCACTGCTATCGCGTCGGACACGACTACCTGCTGGAGGACGGCAGGGTCGTGCTCATCGATGCTCCCACGGGTCGCAAGGCAGAGGGCCGCACCTGGTCACGCGGTCTGCATCAGATGATCGAACTCAAGGAGGGCGCCGCGCCCAGCCCGCTGACGCGGACGGTCGCCCAGATCACTTATCAGCAGTTCTTTGCCCGATACCTGCGGCTCTGCGGAATGAGCGGCTCCCTGCGCGAGGCCCGTGGCGAGCTCTACGACGTCTACGACCTGCCGGTGCAGACCATTCCGTTGCACAGACCGAGCCGCCGGCGCATGCATCGTACCCGGGTGCATACCGGTCAGGCGGCGAAGTGGTCGGACGTGGTCGCGCTGGCCCGCGCCGCCCGTCATCGAAAGCGCGCCGTGCTGATCGCCGTCGATTCCGTCGCGAGTGCCGCCAGCGTGTCCGACGCCCTTTCCCGTGCGGGGCTGGATCACCGCCGGCTCGACGCGGGCGAACATGCCGCCGAGGCCGAAGTGGTGGCCGAAGCGGGCCGTGCCGGTGCAATCACCGTTGCCACCAACATGGCGGGCCGCGGAACCGACATCGGCCTGGGCGCCGACGTGGTACGTGCCGGCGGCCTGCTGACCGTGATCTGCCACTACAACCCCGAACGGCGCACGGACCGCCAGATGTCCGGACGCGCGGCTCGTCAGGGGCAGCCCGGTGACGTCCTGCGGATCGTGGCCCTGGACGACCTGGCCGGCTTCGCGGCGGGAGCGCGCCTGTTGCGCGCGGGACGCCTCCTCGAACGACTGCCGGCGAATGGCCGGGCCCTCGTGCTGCGGGCCGTCTTCCGGTTCGCACAACGCATCACCGAAGCACGTCATCGACGTCAGCGCTACCGCGTCCTCGACGCGGGACGCCGGCGCGAGAGACTGCTCGCACTTGCCGGCAACGGCGAGTGAACCCAGTCAGGAGCTAGCAAAGTGTTCCCAACGAAACGAGTCACTGCCGTCCTGATCGCCGGCGCCCTGTTCGGCTCGCAGCACGCCTCCGGCGAGCCCCTGGACTGCCTGATCCAGCCCAACCAGATCATCGAGGTCGGCAGCGCCGTGCCGGGCGTGATCCGTGAGGTCACCATCGAGCGCGGTGACGAAATCGGGCGGGGACAACCGATCGCCCGCCTGCAGGACGACGTCGAACGCGCGGCGCTCAAGCTCGCCGAGGCCCGCGCCCGGACCAGCGCGGAGCTGCTTGCCGCGGAGAAGTCGCGCGAGTTCGCCGACCGCGAGCTCGACCGCGCCAACGAGCTCGCCAACGACGCATTCGTCAGCCGGAACTACGTCGACAAGGCCTCCACAGAGGCCTCGATCGCCGAGTCGAAGCTTGCCCAGGCGAAGGAGCGACGCCGCATCGCCGAAATCGAACTCGAGGTGGCCCGCGCCCAGCTGGCGCAGCGCCGCATCCTCGCGCCGATCGACGGTGTCGTTCTGGACCGCTACCTGACGGTGGGCGAGTACGTCGACGACCGGCCGGTGGCACGGATCGCTCAGATCGACCCACTCCGGGTCGAGGTCGTCGTGCCGGCAGCCCTCTTCGGACGGGTGCATCAGGGACAGACGGGGATCGTGATTCCGGACTTCCTCGACGCCCAGCCCGTGCGCGCCCAGGTCAACGTGGTGGACCGGATCGTCGATGCGGCCTCCGGCACCTTCCGGGTCCGCCTCACCCTGCCTAACCCCGGGCACGTGATTCCGCCCGGGCTGCGCTGCCAGGTGCATCTGGACATGCGGCCCCAGGGTCTGCGGGATCAGGCAGGCGCCGCCGCTGCCGGTCGCAGCTGACGAACGCCGGGGGCGAACGCCATGACCCGCATCTCACCGGTGATGATCATCGCCTCAGGCCTGGCGATGCTCAGTTGCGCCGTCGTGCTGATGGGCGACTTCTTCTTCGGCTACATGCCCGACCGCGAGCGTCAGCTCACACAAGTACGCAAACGCGTGACGGACATGGTTGCGATCCCGACGATCGACATGCTCAGCCGTGGCGAACTCGAGCGGGCCGCCACGGTGCTCGACCGGCTCGTCGAGCAGGACGCCGACATCATGTCGATCGGCATCCGCCGCAACGACGGCCGGCTCCTGCTGAGCACGACCGAGCACCGGACGCGTTGGCCGGATGATCCACAGGTCACGCTCGCCGCGCACCATGCCGTCGTGCCGATCCGGACCGCCGACAGTGCCTGGGGGGCGCTCGAGGTGTCGTTTCGCGAACCCGGCGGCGGCGTGCTGGGCCTGTTGGACAGCCACCCCGCCATCGCGTTGATCCTCACCTTGATGCTGTTCGGGACTGCAACCTTCGCGCTGTACATGCGCCGGGTGCTGCAACCGTTCGATCCCAAGAGCGTGATCCCCGAGCGGGTGCGCGCAGCGTTCGACGCGATGGCCGAGGGCGTGGTGATCATCGACAACCAGGGCCGAATCGCCCTGGCCAACGAACGTTTCCAGAGACTCTGCGGCGAGCATACCGAGCCCCTGGCCGCCAGACCGCTGTCCGGAGTGCCGTGGCTGGCGGCCACGCTTTCGGACGAACGCACCGAGCACCCATGGATCCGCGCCATGCGCGAGCAACGTGAGGTCATGGGCACCGAACTGTCCGTCGAGTCGATGGACGACCAGCCGATGCTTCTGGTCGTGAACTGCGCTCCGATCCTGGACGCCCGGCGGCGGGCGCGCGGCTGCATGGTCACCTTCGACGACGTCACCGCCCTGCACCGCGCCAACCGGCGACTGGAATACACGCTGCGCCAGCTTCAGGACTCGAGGCGTGAGGTGGAGCACAAGGCCGCGGACCTGGAACGCCTCGCCAACGTCGACTATCTGACCGGCGTGCTCAACCGGCGGGCGTTCTCAACGCAGGCGGAGCAGGCGTTCTCCCACGCGAGGGGGCACCGCCAGCCGTTCTCCTGCATGATGATCGACATCGACCACTTCAAGCGCATCAACGACACCTGGGGCCACGCAGTCGGCGATCAGGTCATCAAGGCGGTCGCCGATACTTTGATGAAATGTACCCGGGACGGCGACCTGGTCGGCCGCTACGGCGGTGAGGAATTCTGCGTGGCACTGCCGAGCATCGGGCTCACCTCGGCCACCACCATCGGCCAGCGAATCCGCGAGACCATTGAGCAAACCGTCGCCGCGTCCATGCCGGAGCATGTCGGGCTCGCGGTCACCACCAGCGTCGGCGTGGCCGTCTACGACCGCCGGGTCGAGTCGCTGCACGCACTGATCAGCGCTGCCGACGGCGCACTCTACGAAGCGAAGGAATCGGGGCGCAACCGCGTTCGCGTGGCCAGCGCCGACCAGGACCAGACGGAGCCGGAAGCGGCATCGTGACGTTCAGCGGTCCGGGCCCGACTCCGCTGCCACGACCGGGCGCCGCCCCGACCGTGCGGTGAGTACCGTTCCCGCAACGATGATCGCCGCGCCCGCCAGCATCCCGGGCGTGATCCGTTCGGCCAGGAACAGCCAGCCCCAGAGCATTCCGAAGGCCGGGATGAGGTAGGTGACCGTGATCGCCCTGGCCGGTCCGAGCCCGCGGATGAGGCGGAAGAACAGCAGATAGGCGAGCCCGGTGCACAACACGCCGAGCACCACGAGAGCGAACCAGGCCGCCGGTCCCGGCCACCGTTCCGGCCAGGTGAGGACCCCCGGCGCGAGCAGCCACGCCGCGGCCGCCCACTGCGATCCGACGGCATTGACGCGAGGATCCACGTCTGCCAGCCGGCGCCGCGTGTAGTTGGCCGCGATGCCGTACGAAAGAGTGGCCAGGAGCGCGAGCACGACCGCCGCGAGAGGCGCGTCGCGAAGCGAGGCGACCGCAGTGCCCGGGGCGCCCGGCATGCCGGACACCAGCACCACGACGCCGGCGAAGCCCAGGGCCAGACCCGCGACCTGTCCGGCGGAAAGGCGGTCCCTCAGCCAGAGCACCGCGACGATCGCCGCCCAGAAGGGCGCGGTGGCATTCAACACGGCGAGCACTCCCGCCGGCAGCACCCGTGCCGAGAACCCCAGCAGCAGGAAAGGCAGCGCCGAGTTCACGAGTCCGATCACGATCGCGCGCCCGCCGAGTTCGCGCAGCCCCCGTAGACCGCCCGCGACCAGGAGCAGGGGCGTGAGCGTCAGTGCGCCGATCGTGCAGCGCAACCACATCATGGCGGCCGCGCCGAACTCGGGCACCGCGATACGCATGAACAGGAAGCTCGCCCCCCAGATCGCGGCCAGCGCAACGAACTCCGGCCAGAGCGTCCGGCTGCCTGCGCCGCTCATGACGCGACCCTGACGCCGTCGGCCGACGCGCTCCAGAGATGCAACACCGCGTGCGCGCGCCAGGGTCGCCAACGCTCGGCCAGGCGTCGTGACTGAGCCGCGGTGCGGACCTCCAGCGTGCGCATCACCACGAGATCGGCGGCAGGAAACGCATCACGATCACGAAGTGCGCGCATGAGCAGGTACTCACGGGTCCAGGGCCCGATGCCGGGCAGTTCCGAAAGTTGCGCCCGAACGGTGTCCGGAGCAGCGCCGGGGGTCAGCGACAGCCGCTTCTCGGCCAACGCCTTCGCGAGCGCCGAGAGGCACTGCGCGCGTCTTACGGGCATCCCGAGCCGCGCGATCGATTCCACGTCCGCGTCTGCCACTCGTGCCGGCTCGGGAAACCGGATGCCCGAGGCCGGAGCCGCACCGGCACCGCCGGCGGGACCTTCCCCACCCGCCGCGCGGCGGCCGAAACGCTCCAGGAACCGACCTGCAAGGGTCGTGGCCGCAGCCAGCGAGACCTGTTGCCCGAGGACCGCGCGCACCGCGATCTCGAACGGTTCCAGCGCGCCGGGCATCCGCAGACCCGGGCGCCGCTGCATGAGCGGGCCCAGCACCGCGGCCGGTGCGGCGGGATCGAGATCCAGATCGAAGAACGTGCGCAGCGCCCGACCCACACGATCGGCGTGCCGTGCGAGCGCAGGTTCCAGGTTCACCTCGAGCACCCGGCCGTCGGCCCTGACGTGCACCCATCCCGCGACGCCCGCCCCAGGGTCGTCCAGGGCGACGTAACGCCACCAGCCCTGCCCCTGAACAAGCTCCAGGCCCGGGATCACTCTCCGGCCGAGGAAGTCGAGTATGCCCGGCCAGTCGAAGGGCTGCGACGGCGTCAGCCTCAGCGGCGCGCCGCTCTCACTCAACCACGTACTCGAGCAGCAGATCGTGCGCGGCCACGGTTTCGCCTGGCCGCACGTGCAGCGACTTGATCTTGCCGCCACGCTCGGCACGGATCTGGGTCTCCATCTTCATCGCCTCGATCGAGACGAGCGGATCGCCGGCTTCGACCCGTTGCCCGGTCTTGACCGCCACCGTGACGATCATGCCGGGCATCGGCGCCGCCAGGTGGTTCGGGTTGTCGGGGTCGGCCTGCGGCCGGCTGGGCGCCTGCTTCGCGCCGGCCCGCACGGTACGCATGGTGCGGGGCTGCCCGTTGAGTTCGAAGAATGCCCGCTCGCCGCCCTCCTCCTCGGACGGCGCCGTACCGTGCAGCCGGATCATCAGCGTCTTGCCCGGTTCGATGTCCACGGAGATCTCCTCACGCTCGCGCATCCCGTAGAAGAAGGTCTGGGTCGGCAGCACGCTGACATCGCCGTACTTTCGCCGGTGTTCCGCGTATTCGCGCGTGACCTTCGGGTACATGAGCCAGGAGGCCAGACCCGTGTCGTCGATCTTGTGACCGAGCGCCTTTTCCGCCTCGGCCCGCGCCTGATCGAGGTCCACGTCAGGCAGATGGTCCCCCGGCCGGTAGGGCTTCGGCGGATC
>JAUIAI010000070.1 GCA_030425615.1 Gammaproteobacteria bacterium | reverse complement strand
CGCTGCCGCTGCTCTGGGCCGGCCTGGCGCTCAACCTCTGGGGCGTGTTCACCCCCCTGCGCGACGCGGTGATCGGTGCGATCGCCGGGTACCTGATCCTCTGGAGCGTCTACTGGCTCTTCAAGCTCGCCACGGGCAAGGAAGGCATGGGCTACGGCGACTTCAAGCTGCTGGCCGCGCTGGGTGCATGGTTCGGCTGGCAGGCCCTGCCGGCCATCATCCTGCTGTCCTCGGTGGTGGGCGCCGTCGTGGGCATCGCGATGATCGTCTTCGCGCGGCACGGACGCCAGGTTCCCATCGCGTTCGGGCCGTACCTGGCCGGCGCCGGCCTGCTCACCCTGTACTTCGGGCCCGCGCTGCGCGCGATCTATCTGCCGTAGGGCCCGGGCGCGGCCACGGGCCCCGGCCACGGCCTGCCGCCACCCGTCACCGCCGACCCGAACACCGCGCCGGCAGCCCGACGTCTACCCCGAACCGGCGGCGCTTCGTATCAGCGAGGCCAGGTACAGTCCGTAGGCGCCCAGCAGGGCCGCCCCCTCGAACCGGTTGATGCGCCCCTGCCGGCGCCAGCCGTAGCCGATGACGAACAGCGCGACGGTCAGCCCGCCCATGACCGCGATGTCGCGCGTGAACACCGCGGCCTCGGCACTCAGCGGCGCCACCGCCCCGGCCAGTCCGACCACGGCGAGCGTGTTGAACAGATTGGAGCCGAGCACGTTGCCCAGGGCGATGTCGTGTTCGCCGCGGCGCGCAGCGACCACGGACGAAGCCAGCTCGGGCAGGGACGTGCCGATCGCCACGATGGTCAGGCCCACGATCAGATCGCTGACGCCGAAGTCCCGCGCGATGGCGACGGCTCCCCACACCAGCACCCGCGAGCTCAGAACCAGCACGAGGAGCCCGATGACGAGCCGCCACCACGCCTGGCGGGATGTCATCTCCCGCTCCTGGAGCCCGTGCTCGATCTCATCGCCCAGCGCATCCGCGGACCCGGACAGGCCCCTGCGGATCGACCAGACCATCAGGCCCGCGAACACGGCCAGCAGCCCCCAGGCTTCGGGCCGCGAGACCTGGCCGTCGCTGACCTGCCAGGCGGCCAGGCCGGTGACGGCCGTCAGGATCGGCAGTTCCGTCCTGAGAACCCCCGACTGCACCGCGATCGGGCTCACGAGCGCGACGAGCCCGAGGATCAGCGCGATGTTGGTGATGTTGGACCCGTAGGCGTTGCCGAGGGCGATGCCGGAGTTGCCCTGGTAAGCGGCCAGCACGGACACGACCATCTCCGGCGCAGACGTCCCGAAACCGACGATCACCATGCCGATCAGGAGCGGCGGAATGCCGTAGTGGCGGGCGATCACCGCCGAGCCCTCGACGAAACGCGTGGCGGACCAGAGCAGGGCGGCCAGACCGCCGGCAACGGCAAGATAGGAGACCACGGGGGTCGGGTCGCAGTCGGAGTTGCAGCGGGCGCCGCGTCAAGCGCGCCCGCAGCCGGGGAGTCTCGTCGAGAAAGACGCTGAGGAGTCGCGTCTCGCAATCGGCGATCATACGCTCGGCGCACCACGGCGTACGAAGCCCCCCGGCGGACGACCCGGGCAATCCGGGCGGCCCGGGAGGGCACCGTGGCCTGCCCGACGCGCCGTGCGGCTTCCGCTAGACTGCGCCCCATGAGCGACCGCCCCGACCCCTCCGATTCCACTTCGCCTCCGGCCGATGCCCCGCCAGCGCCCGGTGGCAATCCCACAGCGCTGCCCCCAGGAGGCCCCTTCCTGGTCGGGCTGACCGGCGGGATCGGCAGCGGCAAGACCACGGTGGCGAACCACTTCCAGGCGCTCGGCGTCACCGTCGTCGACACCGACGCGATCGCCCACGAACTCACCGGGCCGGGGGGCGGTGCGATGCCCGCGATCCGGGAGGCGTTCGGCGAAGGGGTGGTCGCCCCGGACGGCCGGCTGGACCGGGCGGCGATGCGCGAGCGCGTCTTCGGCACGCCTGCTGAACGCAGGCGGCTCGAGGCGATCCTGCACCCGATGATCGGCCGGGTGACCACGGAGCGTGCCCTCGCCGCCGAAAGCCCGTATGTCATCCTGGCCATTCCGCTGCTGGTTGAATCCGGGCGCTGGAAGGAGCGCGTGCACCGGGTGCTGGTCATCGACTGCGCCGAGCAGACCCAGGTGGAGCGTGTGATGTCGCGCAGCGGCCTGACGGCCGGGCAGGTGCGCGACATCATGGCCGCGCAGGTGAGCCGCGAACGCCGGCTGGCCGCGGCCGATGACGTCATCGACAACGACGGCGCGCCGGATGCGCTGGTACCCGCCGTGCAGGCGCTGCACGCGCGTTACCTCGAACTCGCGGCCGCGCACGCGGCCGCATCGTCATGATCCTCTACGAATATCCGCTGAACGAAGGCGTGCGCTCGCTGCTCAGGCTCGAGGACGTCCTCGACCGCTTCGAGCACTTCCGCAACGGCGAGAACACGCACGACCACGGCCAGGCCGTGGCGCTCATGTTCGATCTCGTGGACCTGTTCTCCCGTACGGACTGCCGCACGGAACTGCTCGGCCACCTCGAACGCCAGCGAAAGGCGCTCACCCGTTACCGCGACAGCCCGGACGTTTCCCGCGAAGCGCTGGAGCACATGTTGCTCGAACTCTATCGCTGCCAGGAGAAGGTCAACGCGGCCAGCATGCACCCGGCCCAGGCCATCCGGGACAACGACTGGCTGATGGCCGTACGCAGCCGCATCCTGCTGCCCGGTGGCGCGGCCGACTACGACATGCCCTCGTTCTGGGCCTGGCAGAACGGCCCGCTGGAGCAACGTCGCGCCGATCTTCAGCGATGGCTCTCGCCGTTCGACCCCCTGGCCTCGGCGTTGCGGCTCGTCCTGCGCCTGCTGCGCGAGAGTGGCAAGCCCATCGCGCTGCATGCCAGCGACGGCAGCTGCCAGCACTCGCTCGGCGGCCAGAGCTACCAGATGGCGCAATTGCGCATCGATCCGAGCCTGCGGGCCGTGCCTGAGATCAGCGCGAACAAGTACCTGCTCTGGATCCGGTTCAACGACCTGGACGACCGGGTCCGGGCCCGCGCCTGCACCCGCAGGATTCCCTTCGAACTGACGCTGTGCGATCTCTGATCGCCGGCAGGGCAGACCCATGACGGGAAAGAAAGCAGACAGGCAGTCGTCCGCCACCGGGCCGGAGGTCATCTGCCCGGGCTGCGGCAAACGGCTGCGCTACAGCACGGACAACCCCTGGCGACCTTTCTGCAGTGAACGCTGCAAGACCATCGACCTGGGCGCTTGGGCCAGCGAACAGTACCGGATCGCCGGCAACGATCTGGAATCGGCGCCGGGAGACGGCGAACCGGGCTGATCCGGGGCCGCCCGGATCACCCCTCGAACGCGCCGCGAATCATCGCCAGGCCGTGCGCGCCGGCCAGGAACGCCCGCTCCGCGTCCGCCCCGGTGACGCCGCCGAGCGCGAAGACCGGGATCCGGCTCTTGGCCGCCAGCACCGAGAACCGTGACCAGCCGATGCCCGGCGCCCCCGGATGGCTGTCGGTCGCGTTGACCGGCCCGAGCACCGCCCAGTCCACACCGGCATCGGCCGCACGGTGAAGTTCCGCGGCATCGTGGCACGAAGCCGCCTGCCACGCGAGCCCCGGCGGCGCCGCGAGCCCGGCCCGGAGGTCGTCGGCGCGCCAGTGCACGCCGTCCGCGCGCGACCAGTACGTCGCGGGATGTGCGCTGTTCACGAGCAGGCTGGCGCCGTGGGCACGGCAGCATCGCAGCGTGGCCTCGAACAGCGTGTCGAACGACTCCGCCGCAAGCGCCGGCTCGCGCAGCTGCACGAGCCGCAGGCCGCCCGCCAGCGCCCGCTCCAGGCGCTCGAGGAACCGGGGTACGCCGAGCACGGCCGCGTGGCTGATCGCATAGCGATCGGGCAGCGCGAGCCAGCGGAGCAGCGGTACCGTCGCCGGCAGGATGGGCTCGACGTCCGGCTCCGACACGCGCGTCCAGCGAAGCGTCTGCCCCTCGCGCGGATGCGGCGCGTCGGCAGCCACCCGTGCACGCCGGAAGTGCAGCCGGACATGCGCATGGGGGTAGACGTGTTCGCGCACGAGCCAGGAACCGGAGGCCGCGATGTCCACGCCGACCTCTTCACGCAGCTCGCGCGCCAGGGCAGCGTGCACGCTCTCGCCGGACTCGACCTTGCCGCCCGGAAACTCCCACCATCCGGCGTAGGGCTTGCCTTCGGGACGACGCGCCATCAGGACACGGCCCTGCTCGTCGTACAGAATGCCGACCGCCACATCGACGATCGGCGAGGTTCTTTCGGTCATGGTTGCCAGTTATCGGGATGCGGGCACGGAGTCCCGACCACGGGTCAGCGGTGGCTCAGGGTGACGACAGCGAGCGCAGGAACGCCACCAGATCCCGGCGCTCGTCTTCGGACAGTTTCAGGGGCCGTAGTATGGCCTCGCCGTCGGAGTGCAGCCGGGTGGGGTCGAAATCGCTGTAATGGTCGACCACGTCGCGCAGGGTGGCGAGCGATCCGTCGTGGGTGTACGGCGCCGTGTGCACCAGACCCCGCAGCGTGGGCGTCTTCCAGGCGCCGAAGAAATGTCGCGCCAGGTACAGGCCACGGGTCTTCCAGCGGGAGTCCCCGCCGCTCTCGGGCTCGTCGTTGTGTTCGCCCAGCAGGCCGAAGCGGTCGCGGTGAAGCCGGCGGATCCCCACGGTACGCCCGGCGTCGACACCCCCCTGCGGCGAGAAGAACGGCCGGCCGATGTCGTGGAACTCGTCGTTCGTGAATCGCGGGCCGATGTGGCAGAGCGTGCAGCGCCCACGGCCCACGAAGAGGCGCAGGCCGCGGACCGCCTCGGCCGGGTAAGCCCGCATTGCCTGCTGATCGCCGTCCGCCAGTGCGTCCCGGTATTCATCGAACGCCGTCCTCGGCGAACGCAGTCCCGCCATCCAGGCAGCCATGGCCTTGCCGGCGTTCGCGGCCGCCGTGTCGGCATCCGCGCCGCCTTCGGCCAGAAACGCGTAGCGCTCGTCACCACGCAGCACCGAGAGGACGTGTTCGGGCGTCGCGCCCATTTCCACCGGGGAGAACAACGGGCGCAACGCCGCGGCCCAGAGCGAATCGGCGCCGCCGTCCCAGCCGAACCAGCGCTGGCCGGCGAGGTCGAAGACCGGCTGCGTGTTCCGCAGATGCTCCCCGAGCGCGGTGGCCCGCGGCCGTCCGTCGGTGAAGCCATCGCCGGGCCGGTGGCAGTCGATGCACGCCACCGAACCGTCGATCGAGAGGCGCCGGTCCGCGAACAACCGTGCCCCGGCGGCGATCGCCGCGGGATCCCCGTCCAGGCGGTTGGTCGGATCGGGTGGCGCCTCCTGCGGCCAGGGGCCGTGCGAGAGGATGCTCGCCCGTTCGGCGTCGGTCCACGCGTGAAGCGTCTGTCCGGCAGACCACGCGGACGTGGCGATCAGGCCTGCGCACCCTGCCGCAAGCGCGAACAGCGTTGCCGGCAGGACGTTCACGGCAGGGTCAGCGGCTCGGCCAGTTCGACGCTTTCCTCGCCGCGCTCCACGACGAAGCGCACGCGCCACTCCCCCGGCATGTGGAAGAGCAGCCCCTCGAAGTGCCGGGCGACGCCCGTGGGCAGCGTCTCGAGAGGGCCCGGTTGCGGCCGGTAGTTCATGCCGTGACGGTGCGCCGGCATGTCGGCGTCGACCGAGACCCCGGTGATGCCCTCGCCGCAGACCCGCACCCGGATCGAGAACGGCTGCCCGACCCGGATCGGGCGCTCGGTCTTCCAGGCCAGCGAGACCGTGCCGGAACGCAGATGCCGCGCATCATCATCGTCCGCACCGCACAGCGGGTGCGCCGCCTGATTGCGCTCCCACCGGGCGAGGAGCAGCCCGGCCGCATTGCGCGTCGCCAGCCTCTGGGCGAGTTCGGCCGGCAGCGCGGCAAGCCACTCCCGTGCCTCACGCGCATGCTCGGGAATGTAGTGGATGCGCTCGGGCGTGTAGGTATCGGTTCCGAGCATGAAACGTCCGGGGAAGCGCTCTATGAGCGCCCGCCAGGCGGGATCCAGCTCACCGCCGCGGGCGATGTCCGAACGGAAGGCGAGGTCGGCGCTCAGCCGCGGGAATTCCTCGAGCATCGGGGCAACGACCTCCGGCGCGGCGAACCCGGCGTGCGCCCAGAGAATGTTCGCCCGCGGCTGTTGCGCGAACAGACGGCGTACGGCCTCGGCGTCGCTGTGGGCATGCAGCACGAGATCGTGCGCGACCGCCAGTTGTGCGATACGACGCGGGATCGGCAGATCCGCGTCCGCGCCGTAGAGATGGAATTCGCCGAGACTCGCCCACCTGTGCTCGGCCAGGAGTCCCTCCACATAGGCAAGCGCCTGCGGATCGCGCACCCAGGTTCCGGTTTCGCCCCGCTGCCGGTAAGGACGCAACCCGGGCACGATGAGATCCGGCGCCAGCCCGAGCAGGGCCTGGGTTCCGCGCGCATCCGAGCTGGACACGAGTGCGCGGCTGAGACCTGCCTCGCGCATCAGCTCCACCACGTCCTGCGGCGGCGTGAGTTCGACGGCATCGTGGCTGTAGTGCACGTGCACGTCGAACACCGGCACGGGATCGGCTGCCGTGGCCGTCATGGCGGTGCCGATTCCGAGCCCGAGGGCCGCGGCGTTACGAACCAGCCGCGTGGCGCAGGCAAGCCAACCGGCCCGGTCACGCGAGCGCTCTGTAGCGGTCATCACTGGAACCCTCCTGTCTTGGCACCCCAGTTTGGCATCCAGGCGACCAGATGTTCGGCAAGGCCCTCGACCGCAGGCGAGATCGGCCGACGCCGCGGCAGGTAGAGGCAGACCGTTCTGACGACCTCCGGATCGTGGACACGACGCATCGTGAGGCCGACGCGAGCGGCCATCGCGCCGACGTAGCCGGGGGCGAGCGTACCCGCGAGGCCCTGAGCGGCCATTCCCAGGGCGGTGGACATGCTGTCCACCACGGCCACCGGCTCGACGCGGACAGCGGTCGGCGCTGCGCGATGCATCTGGGCGACGCTGAGCTCGTGGTCTCTTCCCGCGGCAACCAGCGGATGGCCACGCAGCGCAGCCCAGGTGACCCGGCGCCGACGAGCCAGCGGGAACGACGGCGCACACCACAGGACCCAGGCCGTGTCGAACAGACGCAGGACCCGGACCTCCGGATCGACCGGCCGGTCCGGTCCGACCGCCAGGTCGACGTCGCCGCCGATCACGGCGTCCGTCAGCCCGTCGACCGGCAGGTCGCGGATGTGGACCGAAACCCGCGGGCGCTGCACGGCGAAGTCGCGAAGCGCTGCCGGCACCGCCTCGGCAGCGAGGACCTGGGGTGCGCCCAGCCGGACCGTGCCCGTTGCGAGATTGCGCAGATCCAGCGCAGCGGCTTCGGCCGAACTGACGTGGCTCAGCACGGCCCGCGCGGCACCGAGGAAATCGCGCCCGGCAGCCGTCAGGGTCACGCGGCGCGTGGTGCGGTCGAAGAGACGAAAGCCGAGAACCATCTCGAACTCCGCCACGAGCTGGCTGACGGCCTGCGGCGTCAGCCCGAGGCGCTGGGCGGCCGCGCTGAATCCGCGCGCGTCCGTCACGCTGACGAATGCCTCGAACTGCCGGATGGTGAAGCGTGACAAGGGCATGGGCTTATTATCAACCTTGTCTTGAAGATGCCCTTCGATTCATTGATTGTCTCGAAGGCCGCGGCGAAGCACACTCTCCCGGCGCGCGATCCCGAGCGCGCCCTGGCATCCGAATCGTCCGAGGAGACACGCATGGACCACCGCGTCGAAGTCGCCGGCATACCGGTATCGACAGCGCACTATATCGGCGGTGAGCGCCGCCCCGGCCGTGATCGTTTCGCCGACGCTTCCCCGATCGACCAGAGCGTCCTCTGCGAGATGTCCGCCGGCGGCCGCGAAGATGTCGATGCCGCCATCACCGCCGCCGAAAGGGCGTTCCCGGCCTGGTCTGCTCTGACGGCCGCCGAACGCAAGCCGTTGCTCGATGCCTTCGCCGCCGAGATCGGCAAGCGGGCGGACGCCTTCTGCGTCCTCGAGAGTCACGACGCCGGCGTACTGCTCTCGCGCATGCGCCACGGCGTCGTGCCGCGCAGCATGCTGAACATCACCTGGTTCGCCGAGCACGCGCTGACCCTGCAGGACCGGCCGATCGATACGCCGCAGGCCCACCATCGGGTGCGACACGACCCGGCCGGCGTGGTCGCCGTACTCACCCCCTGGAACGCGCCCCTGATGCTCTCGACCTGGAAGCTCGGGCCCGCGCTCGCTGCGGGCAACACCTGCGTGCTCAAACCCCCCGAGTGGGCACCGCTGACCTGCTCTTTGCTCGCCGACG
>JAUIAI010000069.1 GCA_030425615.1 Gammaproteobacteria bacterium | reverse complement strand
CCATGCCGATGGCTGCAGGGCCGGCGCCTCGCCGCAGAGCCAGTGTTCGCTGCTCCCGGGTTCGCCCTGGCGCGCCGCGCGTCCGACCATCTGCCGGTCCACGCGCCGGCTCCGGTTCAGTTGCAGGTTCAGCACGTGAAGGCCGCCGGCGGCGAGCGCCTTTGGCGAGAGGACGATGTCGGTGCCGCGCCCGGCCATCGGGGTCGCGATCGTGATGCGGCCCGGTGTCCCTGCGCCGGCGATCGTGCCGGCCTCGGAGCCTTCGTCCCCGGCATCGATCCGTTGCGCGCTGAGTCCGGCCGCTGCCAGGGTTCGTGCGAGACGACCCGCGTCTGCCACGGTGTCCACGCCGATCAGGACGGGACGGCCGGCCGTGCTCAGCTCGCGTGCCCGGGCGATCACGGCCCGGGTGCGGTCCGCCGCGCACTCGAACCAGCGCGGGCCCTCGTCCCTGCGCCGGTTCGGCAGGTCTCGTTCCACGCGCTGCACCCGCAGCCCGTAGTGACGGCGCAGTTCTGTGCGCGCCTCCGCGAGCGTTCCGCTGAGCCCGGACAGCAGGTGATACCGGGCGAAGAAGCGGGGATAGGTCAGGCCGCTGCCCGGCTCGGACGGCGGCGGCGGCGTCAGTCCCTCCTTGAGCGCCACGAGCCCGTGCAGATCGCCGGGAAGCTGCCGCGAGGCCGCTGGGCGGCCCGTGTTCTCGTCGACCAGCACGACGCGCCCGTCGTGAACGACGTAGTCGTGGTCGCGCCGCAGTCCGTGCAGCGCGCGCAGCGCGAGCAACACGCACTCCTCACGGTGGTGGCGGTTGATCCAGACCTGTGCGTAACGGGTCCGCAGTCGTTCCACGGCATCCAGGCCCTCGGCTTGCCAGGCGATCGCGCCGCTGGCGGCGTCGATCTCGAATCCGTCCGGGCCCAGGCGGCGCGCGATATCCAGGGACTGCCAGAGGCGTGCCCGATAGCCCGGATCGGGTCGGGGCACGGCCAGGACGAGCGGCATGCGGGCTTCGTCGATCAGCACACTGTCGGCTTCGTCGATGATCGCCATGCAAAGACCCCGAAGGCGGGGGCGGGCCGCCCGCGCCGCGCCGTTTGGCGGCGCATCCGCGAGATCGCGCAGATAGTCGAAGGCCACGGTTCGCGCCGTGGCGTAGCACACGTCGGCTGCATAGGCGAGGCGACGGGTCGACTCGTCCGCATGCTCGAGTGAGCTGGCCACGCTCAGGCCGAGATGACCGAACAGCGCCTTCATCGCCCCGGCGTCGCGTCCGGCCAGGTAATCGTTGGCGGTCAGTACGTGTACCGGCGTCCCGGCCAGTGCGGCTGCGGCGGCGGCCATGGCGGCCGCCAGTGTCTTGCCTTCGCCGGTGTCCATCTCCACGAGCCGCTGGTCGAGCAGGGCGGCTGCCGAGCGCCACTGCGCCGGCCTTGGCTCGAAGCCCAGCGCGGCCCGTGCGGCCTGACCCGCCAGGGCGAGCGCATCCGCGAGCGTGTCCGGGCTGAGACCCTGGCGATGGAGGCGTGTGCGCACCCGGCCAGGATCGAGCGGCTCCGCGGCGCGTACCATGGCCCCTCGGGCCAGGGTTTCGGTCCGACCGATCCGGACCGGTCGCCGGCGACCCATCCAGGACAGTTCGTCCCGCTCCGGATAGGCGCCCCAGACGATCCCGGGCCGGGACCACCGGTGTCCTGGCCGTTCGCTCCGGGTGGTGAACCCGAGAGCGAGGCGCAGCCCGGGGTTCGACCCGCCGATCATGACCAGTCCGGCGCCAGCCGCGGCGCGATCGTCCGATGGACGCGGTCGGCGAGTTGCAGGATCAGCGGTCGCCGTCCGAACGACACCAGCACCCTGGCCCGGGTCTCCGGCCGCAGATCCACGGGAGTCTGTACTGCCACCGAAACCGGGTAGTGGGCCGACTGCGCGAACCACTCGCCGCTCTTCGGGTCTCGCCGGGCCTCGACCGGGCCGCCGAGCGCCCCCGCCAGCGCCGGATGCGGCAGACGCGCCACCGCCGTGGGCGCGTCGACTTCCAGCCGTGCCGGCAGCAGTCGTCCGCTGCCGTCGTCGGCCACCGCGACGACGGGCGGTGTCTCCGCTTCGGCCAGGCGCGCGATGACGAACTGGTCGGCGAGCGCGCGCACCTGCGGCACGAGCCCGGACTCGATGACGGCGAGATCGGTGCCCGCGCCGACGTGGCGCCCGGGCAGATCGGCCGGCGAGCCGACGTATCGCAGCCGACCGTTCGTGGGGGCGGTCACCCGCAGCCGGGCGCGGCGCTCCATCAGATCCTCCAGGTGCCGCTCGGCCCGGTGCAGGCCTTCGCGGGCGGAAGCGGCTTCGGCGGACCGCGACTGCAGCTTGTCGAGCCAGGCGGTGCGATGTCCGGCCAGCGCCTTGCGCGCGCGGTCGATCTCGGCGTCGAGATCGGGGTCCTCGAGCAGCATCAGGGTCTGCCCTGCGCGCACGCGTTCCCCTTCGAACGCCAGCAGGGTCCGCACGGTGCCCGCGTCCGGATTTCTCACCCGCGAGACATCCGCCGGCCAGACCACGCCCTCGAGCCACGTGCGGTCCGGCAGCGGCACCAGGGCCAGGAGCCCGACGCTGCCGACGATCAGCCCGGCACGGGTCCAGGCCCTGGCGCGACTGCGCAGCGGTGCCCGGTCGTCGACCGGCGCACGCAGCAGCCGGATCAGAGGGATCGCCACGAGCCAGACCAGTGCCAGCGCCAGCACCGTGAGGCCCGCGATGCGGCTGACCGATCCGAGCCAGCCGGCGACCCACAGGAGCAGCATTGCCCGGTAGATCCAGGCCGCGGGCGCGTACAGGCCGTGGGCGATGCGTTCGGTCGCGGTACGGGACCGACGCTCCGAGGGAATCCCCAGCAGTGCCCGCCGCCAGGCGGCCTGCCAGGCCGACCGACTGTCTTCGGCCAGACGCGGCATGTCCGACAGGTCCGTGAGCACGTAGTAGCCGTCCAGCCTGACCAGGGGATTCCCGTTGAACAGCAGGGTGGAGACCCCGCCGATCACGGCCACGACCAGGGCGGCGTCGCGCAGCGGGCCCGGGGCGGCCGCGCTCCAGACGATCACCGCGCACGCGGCGAGCGCGAGTTCGGCCAGGATGCCGGCGGCGCTCACCAGGGCCCGTTCCCCCGGGCGCGCGAAGTCCTCGGCGGCGGAGGCATCCACGTAGGGCGCCGGCATGCCCAGCAGCAGACCGATGCCCGCCTCGCGTACCCGGCCGCCGAAGCGCTGGATCGCGAGCCCGTGGGCCAGCTCGTGAACGGCCTTCAGCGGCGGATAGCAGAGCACGGGCAGCCACCAGTGGCGCCAGTCGCCGAACAGCCGCCCGGCGTGCGCGAGCCATTCGTCCAAGCGCTCGATCAGCTGGCCCAGCGCAACGATCGTCAGCACGGCGAAGGCGACCGCGCCGGCGCGCGAGAAGACGAGCGCGCCGATCGGCCGCAGGCCGCTCAGCAGGGCATCCGGTGAGCCCAGCGGCACCCTGGGCGCCAGTGGATTCAGGCGTTGCGACCGTTCGCGGCGGCGCTGGACCGCCTCGCGCGACAGGCGCGTGTCCAGGTCCGGCCAGTCGCCGCAGACGAGAATGCCGGCGCCCACCAGACGCGAGACCAGCCCGATCAGGTCGGTCTGCGGGGGCAGACCCTCGGGGTCCTGCTCGGCCAACCGACGCCAGATGGTGTCGAGCTCGGTGCGGCCGTCGCAGCGGCCGATCACCGACCAGGCCGCTTCGTTCAGCGCGAAACGGGTTCCGGCGCCATCGACCCCGACGATCATGACGACCCCGGTGCGCGAGCGCCGGCGCGAGATCCGGCAATCCGGGTTCCAGGCCGGTGCGAGGCCTCGCACCCGGTACCAGTGCGGACTGGTCAGTGAGACTCTGGCGGGGCCGACCGGCTTCATGGCTGCCATCGCCACCAGACCAGCAGCAGTCGCTGGCGTACCCGTTCGGTCCAGCGGCCGAGAAGACTGGCCGGTTCGGTGCGGACCTGGGCGATTCCGCGCATGCCGGCGCGCAGATCCGGATGTTGCGAGCGCAGCCGGGCGTGCGCCTCGAAGACCACGGCGCTCTCGCGCTCGACGGCCACGGGCGAGATCCGATCGATGCTGAACGGCAGTGCACCGGCCGCGATGCCCTGAATGCGCAGGATGCCCTCGCTGCCGGCGGCCAGCCGGCTCCGCGCGGCTTCGTCGATGTCGATCACGACCCGGTAGGCATGCTCGGGGGCGAGCGTGAACAGGGCCTGGCCGCGGGTGACCGGCGTGCCTTCCAGCTGCCAGATCTCTCCGTCGAGGACGACGCCGTCGATCGGCGCTCGTACGCGGGCCTCGGACAGTCGTGTCTCGTGCCGGGCGAGCTGTGCTTGCGTCTGCGCGATCAGACTCTGCGCGATCGACAACTCCGTGCGGTCGCCCACCGCCATCGCGGCGTCGACCCGGCCCTGATGCTGCGCGAGTTCGCTGAGCAGGCGGTCTCGCTCCAGCCGCAGTTCGCGGTCGGTGAGGGTCGCCAGCACGGCGCCGGCCCGGACCCGGTCGCCGGGCCGCACGTGCACTTCGGCGAGCGAGCCGTCGTCAGGGGCGGCGACCTGGCGCTCGATGGCGCCCTGAAGCCTTGCGTCCAGGTTCAGGTGGCGCTCGAACGGCGTCAGCAGGGCCAGGGTCGCAACGAGCGCGAGCCCCGCGCCCGCCATCAGGCGACGGCGGTGATCACGGGGAGCGTATCGCAGGCGGTGACGCATCCGCGCCGGCCAGGGACGCTCGGCCGCACGCGCGAGCCGCAGCGACTGGGTCATGGTCGTCGCGTGACGCTCGAGCATCGCGAGGAGGGATTCCTGTCGGGCCGCCAGGCTGCGTGCCGCGTCGCCGGTCCAGACGAGGTTGAGCGCGCCGACCGTGTTCCGTTCGTGAGGCAGCGGCACGGACACGACCAGCACCCCGCGGGCCTCGAATCGTCGGGCCAGCGCCTGCTGGGCCAGGACAATGTGCGCCGATTCTTCAGATCGGGGGTCGGCATCGCTGCTCGCGAGTGTCACCTGCTGATCGCAGGCCTCGTCCATGGCCAGGAGCAGGGCGCGCCTGCGCGCGGCGCTGAACTGACCCGGTCGCAGCGGTGCTGCGGCCACCAGTTTCAAGTCGCCCCGGCGGCGCCAGGCCAGCGTGACCTGCGCGGCGCCGAGGTGTTGCGCGAGCGCGCGGGTCCAGGCCGCGCCGAGCACGGTGAAGCGGGTGGCCTCGGACGCCTCCTGCTGGATGTCGAGCGCCACCGACGCCCAGTCGGAGACGGGTACCGTCTCCGGCATCGGGTCCGGGGCCGGTGAACCGGCGCAATCCCGGGCAACGGGCGAAGTGGGGGCCGCACGAGGGGTCCGGACGACGTGGTCCGGCGCTCCGGTGGCTGAGTCGGCTTCCGAGGCGGGTTCCGTCAGGGTCTGCACGGCGGGTCGGTTAGCATTGTCGAGTGCGGTTTCGTCGACGCACAGTGTGGCGGGCCGTTTCGGCCGCGGGTTGCCCCATGCGCACGCGACCGACGTCCGGGAAGACCGCTCGGACGAGCGGTGCCGGCCGTCTGCCGGATACAACCGACCGGCCCCAGCTCCCCCGACGCGGGCCGGCAGCCGGATCAATAACGATGGAGAAATGACATGACGCTGTTCGACATGACCGGCAAGGTGGTCGTGGTCACCGGTTCCAGCCGGGGCATCGGCAAGGCCACTGCCATGGCGCTGGCCGGGCTGGGCGCCCGGGTGGTGATCTCGAGCCGCAAGGCCGACGCCTGCGAGGCCGCGGTGGCGGAGATCCGCCAGGCGGGGGGAGAGGCCATTGCCGTACCGGCCAACATTTCGCGCAAGGAAGAACTGCAGAACCTCATCGACGAGACGCGCCGACAGCTCGGCCCCATCGATGCGCTCGTGTGCAATGCCGCGTCCAACCCGTATTTCGGACCGAGCAGCGGCATGAGCGACGAGGTCTTCCAGAAGGTCATGAGCAACAATGTGCTCAGCAACCACTGGCTCTGTCAGATGGTCTATCCGGAGATGAAGTCGCGCGGTGGCGGCGCCATCGTCATCATCTCCTCGATCGGCGGTCTCAAGGGCTCCACCGAAATCGGTCTGTACTGCATCTCCAAGGCCGCGGACATGCAGCTCGCGCGCAACCTGGGCGTCGAATGGGGCCCGGACAACGTGCGTGTGAACTGTGTCGCGCCGGGCCTCATCAAGACCGACATGGCCCGGGCGCTGTACGAAGACCCTGAACGGCGGGCCGCCGCCGAGGCCCGTTATCCGCTGCGCCGGCTCGGCGAACCCGACGACATCGCGGGGGTGGTCGCGATGCTCTGCAGCCGGGCGGGGGCGTTCATGACCGGTCAGACCATCGTCGTGGACGGCGGCATCACGGGGGCAGGCTGACGGACGCTCGTGCCGTGCGCGCGGCGGCGTCTGCCCGCGCCGGCCGCTTGGGTCGTCGGGTCCGCGCCCGCGCCGCCGGCCTCAGCGGTAACGTTTGATGCCGCGCGGGCCGATCCGGTTGCTGGGTGCGTGGTCGCCGTAGAGACAGCCGGCGGCCCCCAGCAGCCAGGCGCCCGCCGAGAGCACGAACGCGATCTCGATCAGCATCCCGAAGTGGCGCCAGCCGTCGGGCGCCACGAGCAGGCCCATGGCCTGGTAGGCCAGGGTCAGCAGCGCCGCGCTGAGCATGAGGTGCGCGAGCGCGGACAGTGCTGTCGACGTGAAGAAGTCGCGCATTTCCTCGGCGATGATCCTGGAAATCGCGAACAGGGCGCACGGCAGGGCGAAGATCGCCGCGAAGATGCCGAGCTGCAACAGCCATTGAGCCACGGGGCGGGTCCGTAGTCCGGAAACCGCGCCGAGTGTCGGGCAATTCCGTCGAACGGGGCTGCTCGTGCCGGTTCAATGGCAAGTCGCTGCCGACCGGTGGCATTGCCGGTGAAGGAGCGGTCGGTGGGGGCTTCGACCTCCGCAACCGGCTGTCAGGGTCGCAACGCGCCCACCCCGCGCAGGAGCAGCGTCAGGGACGCCAGCGCCAGCAGAACCTGAACGCAGCGACGGAGCAGGCGCTCGTCCAGCCGGGGTTTGACGCGCTCGGCCAGCCAGATGGCGATCAGGGCGGACGGCAGGAGCGAGATCGACAGGATCAGGATTCCCGGTCGGGCATAGAGACCGGCACTGGTGAATCCGGTGATCCGCCAGATCAGGCTGAACAGCCCCACGAGCACTGCCGTGGCCCGCCAGGCCTCGAACGGGAGACCCCGAAGGTGGAGGTAGATCAGGTAGGGAGGGCCGCCCATTCCGAACATGGCCGAGCCGATCCCGCTGGCCAGACCGGTCGGTACGACCCACGCACGCGAGACCGAGTGCGTCGGAAGATTCGAGGCGCCACGCTGCTGATGCACGAGGAAGGTGCCGATGAACACGGCCATCCCGATCATCAGCCAGCCGATCGGCAGGTTCACCAGCAGGCCCACGCCCACGGCCGTGCCGATGCCGGAGAACAGGATCAGCGGCAGGGCTTCGGCAAGCCGGGCACCGCCGTGACTGAGCCGGAGCAGTCGCAGCGAGTTCACCAGCTCGAGCAACGCCAGCACGGGCAGCACCATCTTCGGGTCGAGGAAGATGGTCGCGAGCGGAACGGCCACGAGACCGGCGCCGAAACCGACCGCCTGGAACACGAAGCTGGCCAGCAGCACGATCGGCGCGAGCGTGATCCAGGTGGTGACATCGAATCCTTCGAAAGGCACGGTTGCGCGTTCCGTCCGGGCCGTGGGCCGCTGGCGCCCCCGGCCGCGTGTCAGCCGCGCTGGGCGAAGAAATCGGCGATGGCCTGATCGTGTTCGGGTGTGTGATGCGCCAGTGCCTGCAGGGCCGCCGACATCTGCAGCGTCTCGTCCAGGCGCGAGGTCTGCGCCTGGCGCAGCAGGCGCTTGGCCATGCGCAACGCCGGGCCCGGGTTGGCCGCGATGCGCGCAGCGAGGTCGCGGGCGGTGTCCATCAGGGCATCGGGCGCGACGACCCGGGAAACCAGACCATAGGACAGCGCCGTCTGCGCGTCGATCATTTCACCGGTGAAGCTCATCTCGGCGGCACGCTGATAGCCGATGGCGCGCTGCAGAAGCCAGGCGCCTCCGTCGCCGGGAATGATGCCCAGCTTGCCCTCAGGTGTCGCAAACCGGGCGTGAGGCACGCAGATACGCAGGTCGCAACCCAGCGCCACCTCCAGGCCGCCCCCCATGCACACGCCGTTAATCGCGGCGATGGTGGGCTTGGGCATACGCTCCAGCTGGTCGGCAAGCCCCTGGACAATGGGTTCCAGGGCTTTGTGCAGATCGCGATCGATGACTTCCTGCTGAATTTTCGGGTCGAGCGCGCCGCTCATGCCGTTACAGGTTGTGCAGGCGAATGCAACGATACCAAAGCCCAGTTTTTCCAGTTCAGGCAGCAGCTC